>NZ_JAPZSR010000115.1:0-2212 GCF_027531875.1 Microcystis sp. LE19-84.1B
CCAAGCTTTTCTGGTCGGAACCCCCTAAGCCGAGTTTTCAAGGTGCTGCGCCGTCCACTTGGTTTTCGAGACTGGCCTTTTAATTCTAACGTAAAGCCAACCTAGAACGGCGGGGTTTCAGACCCAAAATTTCCGATGAACGTAGGTTGGGTTGAAGCATGAAACCCAACGCCCGATTATGTTACGCTACCGCTAACCCATCCTACAAATAATTGTGCCTCCCTACTTAATAAGGTGGCTAAGGTGGGGTTGACTTTTAAGGGTTTTTCAATGTTTGAAATCATCGCTTATTTTCCTCTGTTTAATCGCTTTTCTGCTCTAGATAAACTTTTTTCTCAACCTTTAATTTCTCTTTTCCAGTAATTAAGTTTTCATCGGGGGATTCTTTTTGTTCCTCATTGGGATTTTTTGCAGCATTATTAGGGGATTGTCTTGATAGTCAGCGTCTTCTATATCTTCAATAACGGATTTTTCAACATGGATTAGGTCGGCTAGTTGTTGTTGGGTTAATCCAGCTTTTGTACGAGAGTCATAAATCAGTTGTGCGATTTCTGCGTTGATGGATTCTAGGGCGATTTGTTCTTGTATTGTGGGATCGTCTGCGATGATTTGATGAATGATTTTTATGGCATCTGTGGTTTTAGGCATATTTATTTTTAGTTAATTTCTTTTGTTAAAGATGTCCTCAATTTTTTGATAGTTCATTTAGGATCGTTGATTTCTAATAATTTAAAAGTTTGGGTGATGTATTTTGTTACATAAACAAATTTTATATAATGCAATCTTACAATAATTTAGTAAATCCTGCTTGTTCAAAATGACGATCAGAGGTAAAAGCTTGTGTAATAATTTCCTGTTTCATGACAACAAAACTAATACAGTCGGTTAGACTCCATTCCTTGTCAAGACGTTGTTTATAAAGTTGCCAGCCTTTTTGATATAAGCTTTGATCAAGTTGAATGATTTTCAATTTTGGCAATCGATACAAGCTCTCAATAAAGTTGATTGCACTGGAACGAGTCGATAAATTACATAGTCCATCAGCAACTTCTAACAGGACAAATTCGGTTGTAATCAAAGTAGATTGTGCCTGGCGTAATTTTTTGCTGGCTTCTAGGGCGGGATAATGTAAATCATCTCGTTGGTTAACAAGGGCGATCCAAGCCGCTGTATCAATAAATACTTTCATTATGGATAGGATTCTCTTTTGGGAGTTCCATGAATGTAGTGATCATGCTGATGGGCTAAATCTACAATTCCGGTATCTATGGTACATTTTTCGATGAGTTGATCAAATTGATCCCAATCTTCGCTATTCCATGATGATTCATCCCATGATAATTCATCGGTTGATGGAATATTTGGGTTGGGTTCGATAATGGTGATGATGACGGATTTTCCTTCTTGGTCTGCGATCGCTTCGTTGGGGTAAACAAGACCATTTTTAACGGTTCCTTTGATTGATGCCATGGTATTTAGCCTTTGTTTGATTAGATATTGTTTATTTTAACTTATTGTCTTTGATGACGCGGGTAAAGTTGGGACGGTGCGTTTTTTGACATCCTCGCCGCCGTAAACGGACGGTGATTCCCAAACCTCACGATTTAGGTTTCTGCTTCTTTCCCGTTCGGCTGACGCTCACGGCGGAAGCCTTGCGGGGTTCCGCACCTGCCTTAACAGATTTACTCTGTTCTGGTCATCAGGTCGCTCTACAGACTGACACCGCAAGCCCTGCGGCCAAAATGTTTTTACTAGCGTTAATATCTCGGTCATGGTGAGTCCCACAGTCTGGACAATCCCACTCTCGAATATTTAACGGCATTTTTTCAGCAATATACCCGCAATTACTACACCTTTTAGAACTGGGAAACCATCTATCTATTTCGATGTAATTTCTCCCATACCAACGGCATTTGTAGGCTAATTGTCGACCCCCCCAACCCCCCACCCCCCCTGGCCCCCCCCCCCCCCGGGGGGGGGGGGGGGGGCGGGGGGGGGCCCAAAAAGACGAAATTTAATGGATAAAATTGTTGTTTTTTTGAAAAAATATTATTACTAGCGTTAATATCTCGGTCATGGTGAGTCCCACAGTCTGGACAATCCCATTCTCGAACATTTAACGGCATTTTCAAGGGCAATATACCCGCAATTACTACACCTTTTAGAACTGGGAAACCATCTATCTATTTCGATGTAATTTCTTCCGTACCAA
>NZ_JAPZSR010000274.1:0-27113 GCF_027531875.1 Microcystis sp. LE19-84.1B
AGATTTTTCTGATTTCCTTTAACGGTGATAACATAATCATTTTTAGTCTTGGCTATTAAGCTGATTGTTTTTTTCTGACAGTGCAAAGCATCCCCAGTAAAAACTTTATTTTGAAGAGTGCAATCTTCAATTATAGCTTGACATTCGTCGATTTCAGACCCTTTTTTGTTTTCGATTCTTTTTAAGTGTAATACTCAGCCACTTTCTTGACTAAACAATGATACAAACATGATAAAATTTTGTTGTTCATTATTAGGATTCTTTAGGGTATTTTTGAGACTTTTTCCATCTATCCCTAGCCAATTTATGTCATCTCTTTGTCCATATTCTTGTAATGCCCATTCATTAAACATTTTTAACAAACTCTGCCAGTCAACTCCCATCATTACCCTTCTAATTGTTGAATAGGACGGGACTCTTTCTGGAATTATGCTAAATTCTTTACTGAGCCTGTGCCGATTATTTTTAGCAAACTCTCCTAGTTCTCTATAACCTGAGTATCCTAGCATTGTTCCCAGTATTATTACTACTAATACTATCCATAAAGGGTGTCTTTTTCCTTTATCTTTCCGAAAGTCCTTGACTTGTTTCAGTTTTTATATTAAGCTCAACATATATTTGAAAAGTTGGCGGTCACTTCTCATTTTACAAAGACAGTGATCGCTTTTACTTTTGATATTCTGATGGGAGAATGAAACAGCCCTAGGATTAAGGGGGGGGCAGCTAATCTAAGGATAGGCGGTTAAGATGCGTCTTAGCTTATACTAAATCTTGTTTACAAGGTATGGGAGAGTGCTGAATCTGCGGAAAAACAAGCCATCAGACTAAATCCGGTTATTAAAAACTGATTATTTATTCTCCCCTTTGCATGAGTGCCTCTCCTCATAACTAGCCTATACTCAACGGATTTAGTATAGCCAAAAAATAACCAAGGCCAATTTTTAAAAGATAATAGGTGTTATGAATTAAATTAATTAATTAATCAAGCAAAAAACAGATATCTGTAATTTCTATGAAAGCAAGTGAGTTACTGGATTTATATGCCAAAGGGAAACGCAATTTTACAGGAGTAAAATTAAAAGGACAGTGTTTTCACGGACAGAATTTATCCGGGGCTAATTTTAGTCAAGCAGATCTGCGTGGTACTAATTTTCAAGGGGCTATTTTAGAGGGAACTAAATTTACCGAGGCCAGGGCAGGATTACTAAAGCGCGGTCGGCTACAATTAATTTTAATTTCTTGGTTAATAGCGGCTTTCTGCGGCTATCTGTGGGGATTAGCTGGTTATTATCTAGCTTTAATGCTGGTGACGGATGTAACCCAATTTAAAATCATTGCTGCGGTGATAATCACGATTTTATCCCTAATTTACGGAATATTTTATCGTCAGCGAGTTGGGGGATTACCCTTAGTTTTATCTTTAATTTCTGGTCAATCAACAAGTTTTATCCTAGCAATTGGCATCAGCTTAATTTTAACTTTATTGACAGTAATTATACTAGCTTTTCAGGGAGCATTAGCTGGGATAGCAGTGATGAATGGAACTTTTTCTATAGCTTTGATTGTTGGGGTTTGTGGTACTTTATTCACCGCTTATCTGGCCTGGTTGTCCCTAGAAGAATCGAGAGAAACGATGGCGAAATCGATAGCAATTGCTTTTTTAGCCAGTCAAGGTACAAATTTTTGCGGAGCAAATCTTAAAGAAGCGGATTTCACGGGAGCGCAGTTAAAAGCCACTGATTTAAGGGCAAAAGATTTAACTAGAACTCGATTTTATCTGGTATCGGGCATCGAGCGAGCGCGCTGGGAAAAGACAATTTTAGCCGAAGTGGCGATGAGAAATCTTCTGGTTACTGGTCAAGGGGAAAATAAAGCTTATATTGGCTATAATTTTCGCGGACTAAATCTTTCCGGGTTTAACTTCAAAAATGCCAACCTGACTAGGGCAAATTTGAGCGAGGCAAATTTAGCCTACGCTAATCTAGAAGGGGCAAATTTAGCCCATAGTAACGTGATGAGAGCCAATTTACAGGGAGCTACCCTGACGGGTGCTTGTATCGAAGCTTGGAAAATCGCCGAAAATAGCAATCTAGAAGGGGTTGATTGTGATTATATCTATTTAGTCGAGTCCGAGGGAGAGCGCCGTCCCAGGGAGGGAGAATTTGGGGAAGGGGAATTCCGGCAATTGGCCCTGGAGCAGCGAAAATTGTATATTGACGAATAGGATAAATGCTATACAAAGCTAAAATTGCAGCGCCGAGGCGGACAATTAGAGGGATAATAAGACCAGCCTTAACACCTATCCCCCGACTGGTAACTGATCACTGATAAGCGATGGTGAATATTTCTAATCAAGTTACAGCCAATTGGGGACTAGCGCCCCTGGCAAAAGTCCCCGAAGTCCAAATCCTAGCGGCGATCGATATTGGTACGAATTCGGTTCACATGGTAGTGGTGAAAATTGAACCGTCTTTACCCGCTTTTACGATTATTGCCAGAGAAAAGGATACAGTCCGTCTGGGCGATCGAGATAGAAAAACTGGTAAATTAACCCTAGCGGCCATGGAAAGAGCGATCGCCGCTTTAAAACGCTGTCACGATCTAGCTATTAGTCTCCATGCGGATCAGATTATTGCCGTTGCCACCAGCGCCACCCGGGAAGCGGCCAATGGTGACGAATTTTTGGCTTTAATCGAGAAAGAAGTCGGTATTTCTGTAAATCTCATCTCTGGACAGGAGGAAGCGCGCCGGATTTATCTCGGTGTCGTCTCGGGGATGGATTTCCAAAACCAAGCCCATATTATTATCGATATTGGTGGCGGTTCCACGGAATTAATCTTAGCCGATAGTCAAGAAATTCGCTTTCTTAGTAGTACCAAAATCGGCGCGGTGCGTTTGACGCAAGATTTAATCACTACCGATCCCATTAGTACCACAGAATTAGCCTATTTAAGGGCATACACCAGGGGAATGTTGGAGCGGGCAGTAGAGGAAATTAAACATCATTTACAGCTGGGAGAAGTGCCGCGTTTAGTGGGAACTTCTGGGACGATCGAAACTTTGATGACTATCCATGCTTTGGAGAAATTGGGGGAAATTCCCAATCCTTTAAATGGCTATCAATTAACCCGCAAAGATGTCAAAGAATTGGTCAAACGTTTCGCCACTTTGGACTATCACCAAAGACTGGCAATTCTGGGGATGTCCGATAAACGGGCCGAGATAATTCTAGCTGGTTCGATCGTGCTTTTGGAAGCGATGACCATGTTAGATGTTGATAAGTTAGTTCTCTGTGAAAGGGCCCTGCGAGAAGGGGTAATCGTCGATTGGATGCTGACGCACGGTTTAATTGATAATCGGTTACTTTATCAGAGTGAAATCCGTCAGCGCAGTGTCTTAAAAATAGCGAAAAAGTATCAAGTGAATTTAGAATCTGCCGAGAGGATAGCGACATTTTCCCTGTCTTTGTTCGAGCAAACCCAAGCACAATTACATTCTTGGAATCAGGAGGCTAAAGATCTATTATGGGCGGCGGCAATTTTACATAATAGTGGTTTATATGTTAGTCATGCTGCCCATCATAAACATTCCTATTATTTAATTCGCAATGGTGAACTGTTGGGCTATACAGAAATAGAGTTAGAAGTTATCGCTAATATCGCTCGTTATCACCGCAAAAGTAAACCGAAGAAAAGACACGATGATTTTATGAAATTGACGGAATACTATCAGTATATGGTCAGACATCTAAGTGCTATACTGCGCTTGGCCGTGGCTTTAGATCGACGACAAATAGGAGCGATTAAAAAGATTGAATGTAAGTATGATCCCGAATATAGAACCCTACATCTGCATCTTTTTCCCAATAATGCTGAAGATGATTGTGCTTTAGAATTGTGGAGTTTAGACTATAAAAAACCTGTTTTTGAGGAAGAATTTGGGGTGAAAGTAGTGGCAACTTTGGCATTTTTACCCTGAAATCATGAGCGGTGATCGATTATTATTGACTACCGATGGCGGATTGAAATCGGCAAGATGGAAATTTTCGAGACTTGTTACCTATTATTCTAGGTCAAGATTATCGATCAAGGTAAATTGATAAGTAGGTAGGCACAATTATTTGTAGGATGGGTTAGCGGTAGCGTAACATAATCGGGCGTTGGGTTTCATGCTTCAACCCAACCTACGTTCTAGGTCAAGATTATCGATCGAGGTAAATTGATAATTTTTGTTGATAGTCAAGCAAAAAAAACGTTAAAAACTGCGAAGTTACTGTTATAATCCAGAGGGAATAGGAACGCAGGAAGAAAAGGAGCCGAAAAACTTGTTGCAATTAGCTAAAATTGGCCGCTTGATCGCTCTTGGTTGCTTAGGAACGATACTGACTAGCTTCCCTGTCCTCTCGGCCGAGAGAATCACTTTTATCTTAGCGCCCTTTAGTCGTACCCTAGAAATTAGTTCCCTAGAAAAGTTTGCCAAGACTGGCAGAATTGACGCTAATCTAAGACAATATTTGGGTAATACAACCGCCGAACAACAAAAAGAATTTCGGCAAGCTTTAACCACAAGTAAAGAAATTAATCCCGTCCTGATCTCGCGCTTTTTTAACTCCACAATGGGGGAAGATATCCTCAACCTCTTAGGGGAACTGATCACCATTCAAGGGGGTATTAATGGTAAATTTGCCCTGCGTTCTGCCCTAATTAAATCAGCTTTTGAACCGGAAGGGGTAACTATTCTTAGCCTGCTGCGTAATCTGCCCACTAATATGCAGATTGATGTGACAAAAGTGCAAAGATTAGCTCGGGCGATCGATGTCGTCCTGAAAGCCACCACAGTATTCACAGAAAAGGTGGCGCAATTATCCTTAGAAGAAGCTAAAAAGGCCGGTGAAATTAATTTTACCGCTATGACCGACCCCCGACAACCGGGACCGCAACAAGTGGAACAGATGCGGCTGGATTTAACCGATAGCCGTCGTCAGAGGGAACTTTATCTAATTATTGTCAAACCCAAGGGGCAATTAACCCAGAAAACCCCCGTTATCGTCTTTTCCCACGGTTTAGCTTCCCGTCCTGAAGATTTTGTCCGACAAGCGGAACATTGGGCTAGTTACGGTTATCTCGTCGCCATACCCCAACACCCCGGCAGCGATACCCTACAGGTGCAGAATCTGCTGGCCGGTTTATCGCGGATGGTTTTTTATACCAACGAATTTGTCAATCGTCCATTGGACATATCTTTTGTGATCGATGAATTGCAAAGACGCAACGCGGGGGAATTTCAGGGGCAATTAGATTTAGATAATGTGGGAGTTGGTGGACATTCCTTCGGCGGTTATACAGCCTTAGCCGTGGGTGGAGCGACGATCGATTTCGAGAATTTACAACGGGACTGTCAAAGAAGATTAGCTTTTCTCAATGTCTCCCTCTTGCTGCAGTGTCGTGCTTTGGATTTACCCCGAGAAGAATACAACTTTCGCGATCCGAGAATCAAAGCGATTTTTGCGGTTAATCCGTTTAATTGGAGTATTTTCGGGGCTAAAGGACTAGCTAAGATCGAAATTCCCACTTTTGTAGCGGCAGGAACCTACGATCCCGCTACCCCCGCTATTTTTGAACAGGTGCGCTCTTTTCCCCTGCTCAACACCGAAAATAAATATTTAGCTCTGATTGAAGGTCAAGCTCACGTCGATTTTTCGGTACTAGATGCGGGAATTAACGAAGCGATCGAATCCGTAGCCGATCTTACCCTGCCAGCACCATATCTGATCGATAGTTACGCCCATTCCCTATCTTTGGCCTTTTTTGAGGTGTATATTCGCAAAAACCCCGGCTATAAACCTTTTTTACAGGCGGCCTATTCCCAATATCTCAGTCAAGGGCAAAAGTTTAGATGTTTTCTGATTACCCGCGCCTCCTCGGCTGTTTTAGAACGGCTAATCGAAGATTTTATTGCACAAAATGTCCGTTAATCAGTTATCAGTTATCAGTGATCAGTTATCAGTGATCAGTAAACTGATCAGTGAAAAGCTCCCCACTTCCCCACTTCCCCACTTCCAATTCATAATTCATAATTTATGTTTGTTGAGGGCGTTTAAGTAGTAATTGGATAGCCAAAAGAATTAAACCAATGGTGACAAAAGCAAAAATAAAGGTTCCTATATCAGTTATCAGTTATCAGTGATCAGTTATCAGTTTACTGAGCAGTGAAAAGCTCCCCACTTCCCCACTTCCCCACTTCCAATTCATAATTCATAATTTATGTTTGTTGAGGGCGTTTAAGTAGGGTTTGCTGAATATCAGTTATCAGTTATCAGTGATCAGTTATCAGTTTACTGGACGGCTACGCCGTGCCTTTGGCAACACTGAAAAGCTCCCCACTTCCCCACTTCCCCACTTCCAATTCATAATTCATAATTTATGTTTGTTGAGGGCGTTTAAGTAGTAATTGGATAGCCAAAAGAATTAAACCAATGGTGACAAAAGCAAAAATAAAGGTTCCTAGAGAAGCTAAACCAAAAACTAAAGTGCGGACAGCGCTGCCAATTCTCAAGGCGATCGGACTGTGAGCAACCATTGGTTTTGAGTAAAAAGAATGACCGATCGCTGCCGTGAGATAATAGAGAATTGTCCCCAATGCTGCCGAAATTGCTGCGCCAACTAAACAGCGAGTAGGAGTAACTTTTTTGGTTTCTAATTCTGTGGTCATTACTTTTTAGTCCTCAAATACTGCCCAGGTTAAATTTTAATTCTTTTCCCAGCATTTTACCCGACTAGGGCCAAGGATCGAGGGCGGAAGGAAAAGAAGTATTGACTTGCGAGGAGGTGATCAGGTCTTAATTGGGGTCTAGTTCCCGTTTTAACTGTTCCCAATCGCCGGGGTCGGTTAACTCCTCATAAACAGGGGCAGCGAAAACGATCGTTTCCTTGTCCGTTGACCAGTTTTGGGAAGAAAGGACTAGATTAGTCAAATCAGGTAACTCTTGGTCGAGAATAGTCGGATTTGCGCTCTCAGGGGAATCTGTGGCAGAATTTAGGCTAATTTCCCGCTTTAGTGACTGTAATTCACGGTTGAGAGCCTGTAATAACTGCTCGATCGCCTCGATTCTCCCGAAAACATCCGAGGGAATTTCAGGATTATTGGCAGCACAGAGGTGGCAAAGTGAATTGATCAGCTATGAGGCGCTCGATTTCCTCTAGGGTAGTATAACCTTGACAGACTAATTCTAAAGCGTAGGCGAGGAGAGACTTGAATCCTGCCTGTGTTAAAGATGCGAGCATTTATACTAAAATCTAAGATAGCCGGTTTAATATCGTCTCCTGGATCAAAACTGAAGCTTAGAATAGATAAAATATGTGGACTTTTATTGATTTATTTGCCGGTATAGGAGGATTTAGAATCGCCCTAGAGAATCTCGGTTGTCAATGCGTTTTTTCCTCGGAAATCGATCCTCACTCCCAAAAGGTTTACTTAGCTAACTATGGTCATTTACCCGATAATCAAGACATCAGAAAATTAGAGGCAAAAACTGTCCCCGATCATGATATACTGTGCGGCGGGTTTCCCTGTCAAGCGTTTAGTATCGCTGGCAGAAAACACGGTTTTGAAGATGCACGCGGAACCTTATTTTTTGAAGTTGCCCGGATCCTACACGAAAAGAAACCGAAAGCTTTTATCTTAGAAAATGTCCAGGGTTTAGTCCATCATGATCGAGGTAAAACTTTAAAAACTATTTTAGACATATTAGAAAAGGATTTGCATTATTTTGTCCCTAGTCCCCAGATTTTAAATGCCAGATATTTTGGGGTTCCTCAAAACCGTCCCCGAATTTTTATCGTCGGTTTTCGAGAAGATTTAAATATTTACCATTTTTCCTATCCCCAACCAACCCATCAAGAAACTTGTCTCAAAGATATCCTAGAAGAAAAGGAAGTCAGCGTTAAATATTATCTCTCTAATCAGTATTTAGAAACTTTGTTTAAACACAAGGATAGACACCAAAATAAAGGTAATGGGTTCGGTTATGAGATTATTTCTCCCGATGGTATCGCTAATGCTATTGTAGTAGGAGGTATGGGAAAAGAAAGAAATTTAGTTATCGATAAAAGACTGAATAATTTTACTCCCGTTACTCGCATTAAGGGAGAGGTAAATAAATTATTCGTCCGCAGAATGACCCCCAGAGAATGGGCAAGATTACAGGGATTTCCCGATAGTTTTCAGATTGTTGTCAGCGATGTCCAAGCTTATAAACAGTTCGGTAATTCTGTGGCTATTCCCGTGGTAAAAGCGGTGGCAAAAGAGGTGATTAAAGCTTTAGATTTATCCAGAGATTCTCAAGAAAATATCAGCTTTAAAGACCTACAGGGGAGACAATTAGATTTATTGTCAATCTGAGGAAAAATAGCAATTGTTTCTAGGTGTTTGGGTATATTAAGTAGGTGGGTGGAATTAAATATAAGATGAACGTAGGTTGGGTTGAAGCATGAAACCCAACACCCGCTCATGTTACGCTACCGCTAACCCATCCTACAAATAATTGTGCCTCCCTACTTAATAATAGTTATTATTGGAACGATGCGATCGCTGTTTAGGCTCGACTCTAACTGGATTAACAGTGGACTTGTTGCATAATTAATTTTCGAGAGTTCAAAAATGGGAAAAATAGCCATGAGGTAACAATAAAAAGAGCAACAGAGGTGATGGTTTCGCCGGTTGTGCTTGTTAAAGGTATCTTTCTTATACTACACTTGTAACACCAATAGGTTTTAGTATTCGGGAGAGAAAAATTATGCGGACAATCACACGCACCACCACTACCGATATGGAAGTCACCAGCATTCGTCTGGAAAGAGTCCTCAAGGACAAGCTGAAAGAGATTTCCGGCAATCAAGGATATCAAGCACTCATTCGCGATGTCCTATGGAATTTCGTTCAGCAGAAATCAGGAGATTATCGACCTCAGTTTTGTGCCGCCGATATAAGGGCAGTATTTAACGCTACAGCTAGAAAAAATGAGATTTGCGCTCTTACAGGCAATTTAATCCCCGCTAATGCAACAATGTTGTTAGGTTTGACCATCCATGGCGATTTAGTCCCGTTGAGTATGGATGGTTATACCAATTTAAAATAAGTTTGACTAGGGTGGGGCAGAATCCAGTATAGTTAGTCCTCACCCACGGAAGTGGGAATTATGAATTATGAATTATGAATTGAGAGGTGGGGAGTTTTTTGCCGTGAACAGTGAACTGATAACTGATAACCGATAACCGATAACTGATGACTGATGACTGAACCGATTTTACGAGTGGTTTTAATCAATCCGCAAATTCCGCCAAATACGGGGAATATTGCCCGTACTTGCGCCGCAACGAGGACAGAATTGCATTTAGTTGGTCCCTTGGGTTTTGAAATTAGCGATCGCTATCTGAAGCGGGCCGGCTTAGATTATTGGCCTCATGTAAAACTTATGTACCACTTGACAATCGATAACTTCTGTGCATATCAGCAAAAGAGCGGCGGAAGGGCGATCGGGTTTAGCGTGCGCGGCAGCAGTAGTTATGTGGAATACAGCTATCAAAGCGGAGATTGGCTACTTTTTGGCAGTGAAACCGACGGTATTCCAGCAGATTTATTAAATCAATGTGATGATACAGTTTATATTCCCATGGCAGAACCGGGGGTGAGAAGTTTAAATCTTTCCGTTAGTGTGGCGATCGGATTATTTGAGGCCAGACGACAATTGGGATTTATTCATTAGCGGGACATTTTGCCATATAAACAGGGTAAATAAACTAAATTGAGCAAAAAATCAGAAAATTGCTTTTATTTAGCTCATTTTTGACCAGTATCAGAAAAAAATAGCGATCGCAGTCAATTTTGTCCGTAATAACAGCAAGAAATTATGTGGATTATCCTAGAGCAAATTAATTGTTGCTCCTTTCTAATCCCATAATTTATTGAAAATAAAAAGGCAAGATGAGGCCCATGAATATCTTCGACCTTTCTCGAAAACATTTTGGCAATTTACAGCTTTTTAATCGGCAAAAATCCACCTCTGGCTTAACTCAAGTCGAGATGTTAGTTACCCTAATTTTATTAGGAATTCTCTTAACCATTGCCCTTTCTGTTTATCATAGTTTAATGGCTTGGATTCGCTTAAATATCGCCACCTTTGAAATATCACAACATTGGAAAAATACCCGTTATCAAGCCACGGGAGAAGGTTCTCATCCCCTATCTTTGTGCATGGCAGAAAGTGAAACCGAACAGATTAAAGTGGCAAAAGTGCAAGGGGACGAATGTGAAAATGTCATCGACTGGACTCCCATCACTCGCGGCGTTAGCATCGATACTGACAATTCTAGCCTACGCCGAGTTAGTGGACCTGCTGGTAATGAAGGTACAATTTATCGCGCTAGTTGGGCCGATACAAAGGGGGGTTTAGGAGGTTCTTGGGGACAGTTAGGCAGAATTACTTTAGTTGCTTCCGGTACACCCGACAAACGCTGTTTATTTTTATTCCGTGTTGACGGTAGTTGGGATATTCGCCAAGATAATAGATGTGTGCTTTAAAGCGGCAAAAGTTATCGTTATCTAAGGGAGGGTATCAGCCCAAAATCTAACATCAAGGGACACTTTACACCATAAGATCGAGAGAGCCACGCTCAAAAATCAAGAATCCCGACTGATAGCCTTTCTGGGGGAAACTTAAACGGTTTTCAGTCCGTCTGGGAGTACACTAGAAAATACTCACTTATTTTGATCGAGCCGTTCATGATTATTTCCGTCGTAGCACTGAAGGGAGGGGTCGGGAAAACCACCACATCGATTCATTTGGCCGCCTATTTTCAAGAAAAAGCGCCCACCCTATTGATTGATGCGGATAAAAATCGTTCGGCTCTCCATTGGTCCCGGGAAGATACCCTTCCTTTTATGGTAGCGTCCCAAGCGGGAGCGACGGGACTGGTGAAACAATACACTCATATTATCGTCGATACCCAGGCCCGGCCAGAGCCGGACGAGTTAAAAGATTTAGCTCAGGGCAGCGATTTATTAATTTTACCCACCACTCCCAATCATCTCGATATCGATGTCACCATTAAAGCGGCAGAATTGCTGTCCACGATGACCGATAATTATCGAGTTCTTTTAACCCAAGTGGATTCACGGACAAAAACAGGACGGGAAGCGCGGAAAGCTCTAGAAGAAGCCAAATTACCGCTATTTAAGCGAGAAATACCCCGTTTAGTTGCTTTTGAACGAGCGGCCGAAAAGGGAGTCATCGTCAAAGATTATCCCGACCCCCGGTCGAATTTCGGTTGGCTTTGTTACCAAGCGGTCGGTAAAGAAATTTTTGCCCTCATGACATAAATTGTTAAAAAAGTTAACATTAATATTTGTGTCATTTTTCCCCGAAAAGATACTTAATCTGCATGGGGACTTTTTGTAATCTTCCGTTAAGTGTTCACTCCTAAATCGGTAAAGTCTGAGACAATCAAAAAAGTCTGACTGTAGGAGAAACCTCTATGAAATTGGCCTATTGGATGTACGCGGGTCCCGCTCATATTGGCACGTTAAGGATCGCCAGTTCCTTTAAAAATGTTCATGCTATCATGCACGCTCCTCTGGGAGACGATTATTTTAACGTCATGCGCTCGATGCTGGAAAGGGAGCGTAATTTTACCCCCGTCACTGCTAGTATTGTCGATCGTAATGTTTTAGCCCGGGGTTCCCAAGAAAAAGTCGTCGATAATATTGTTCGCAAAGATCGCGAAGAAAGTCCCGATTTAATCGTTTTAACCCCCACCTGTACCTCCAGCATTCTCCAAGAGGATTTACAAAACTTTGTCGAAAGAGCGCGACAGGATGCCCAAGGAGATGTGCTGCTGGCTGATGTTAACCACTATCGCTATAATGAACTACAAGCGGCCGACAAAACCCTCTATCAAATTATCAAATATTATCTCGATAAGGCCCAGAGAAAAGGGGAAATTATCTCCCAGAAAACCCCTAAACCCTCGGTTAATATTATCGGTATTACCACCCTCGGTTTCCATAACCAACATGATCGCACAGAATTAAAGCGGTTAATGGCAGATTTGGACATTGAAGTTAACGAAATTATCCCCGAAGCTGCCTCGGTGGACAACTTAAAAAATCTGCCCCGCGCTTGGTTTAATCTGGTTCCCTATCGAGAAGTGGGATTAATGACAGCCAAATATCTCGAAAGCGAATTCGCTATGCCTTACGTTGATATTACCCCCATGGGAGTGGTGGAAACAGCACGCTGTATTCGCCAAATTCAAGAGGTAATTAATGCCCAAGGTGCGGCAGTAGATTACGAAGATTTTATCAATGAACAAACTTTGCATATCTCCCAAGCTGCTTGGTTTTCTCGTTCCATTGACTGTCAGAATTTAACCGGGAAAAAAGCGGTGGTTTTTGGTGATAATACCCACGCAGCCGCTATGACAAAAATTCTCGCCAGGGAGATGGGAATTCATGTGGTTTTAGCGGGTACTTATTGTAAGTATGATGCCGATTGGTTCCGGGAACAGGTGAGTGAATATTGCGATGAAGTGTTAATTAGTGATGATAATGGGGCGATCGGAGATGCTATTGCTCGCTTGGAACCGGCGGCGATATTTGGTACTCAAATGGAACGTCATGTGGGCAAACGTTTAGATATTCCCTGTGGAGTAATTGCCGCACCTATTCATATCCAAAATTTCCCCCTCGGTTATAAACCTTTCTTAGGTTACGAAGGCACTAATCAGATCGCCGATTTGGTCTATAATTCCTTTACTTTGGGTATGGAAGATCACCTATTAGAGATATTTGGTGGTCATGATACTAAAGAGGTAATTACTAAAGGTATTTCGGCAGATTCTGACCTAAATTGGAATAAGGAAGCTACGGTAGAATTGCAGAAAATCCCCGGTTTTGTGCGGGGGAAAGTCAAACGAAATACCGAAAAATTTGCCCGGGAGCGAGGTATTGGTGAAATAACTTTAGAGGTAATGTATGCCGCTAAAGAATCCGTAGGAGCTTAATTATTTTTGGGGCTGAAATTTAACAGCATTCAGCCCTATTTTTTTGTTATTTACTTAATCCCTGAAGTATTCTTTCCTCTACTCCTTTCCCCTGAATTAACACTCCAAATCCTCCTAAACCGGTGGGATTGATTAATTGATGTAGGGCATCTCGACGCTGAAATATAGTTAATATATCGATTTTTCCTTGAGAAAGTTGATTTAATCTATCTCCCAATCCCAAAGCCATTAAAAATAATCCTTGCTGAGTAAAACCGAGATTTTTTAAGCCTAATTTCTCCCCTTGACGTTGTAAAGCAGTAAAATCCACATGAGTGGTAATATCTTGTTCTCCCACCCACAAATAAGGATGATCATGACGCTGATGTTGTCGATAACATTGTAGGGTTCCTTGACTTCTTTGGGGATGATAATATTTTTCGGCAGTGTAACCGTAATCTATGGTTAAGATATAACCTCGATCGAGTTTCCGATTAACCGTTTCTAACCAGTCTAAAGCTAATAAGTTTACCTCGGTTTGATAACCCTCCGGATAAAGTGGGGAGGGAATATTTATCCCCACTAAACCAAAATAGTCTTTGATTCTGTCGGTGGATAAATCTGCGATAATCTCCTGAAAAGGTTCCCCCAATCCCAGATAAATTTCTCGTAATTCTCCCGACTCGATCACAACTCGATGGACAGGAAAAGCATCGATTAACTCATTACTAAACACACAACCCACAAGGGAATTATCAGCTAAATTCGGCCAACTTTGCCAAGATACCGGGGAATATCCCGCTAAAGTTGCCCTTTGTCTTTCCCTGAGTTTCTGAGATTGTTCGATAATTATATAACTGAGATTTTGATAAAAATCAGCATAGCTATCACTCAAATAATCAAGGATATCTTTCGCTAAAATTCCCGAACCTGCTCCCACTTCCACTAAAGTAAATCCTCGCGAATTGCCCAAAAATTCCGCCATCTCGACAAATTGCTCCGCCAACAATTGACCAAAATCTGCCCCCAGAGACGAGGAAGTAAAAAAATCGCCTTTTGAGCCAATTTCTACTTTTCCAGAGGTGTAATAGCCATAATCGGGGTGATAGAGAGCTAAATCCATCCAGCGATCGAAGCTAATTCGACCCGCTGCTGATTGTTTAATTTCCTCTAGGATGATTGCTTCTAAATTCATCTTGATCAGGGAATTATGAATTATGAATTATGAAATGGGAATTAGGAATTATGAAATGGGAATTATGAAATGGGAATTAGGAAGGCTGTATCTCACATTTGCAGAAATACCGACAATCAGCAATTATCAGTGACTCTTAAATTATTACAGACGTATCAGCAGCTGCGTGTAAGCATCCCACCGAAAAACTAATGCGCTCCGGGGTTTGGGGGCGGCGCCACGCCCCCAACGGGGGGTTTGGGGGGTAGAACCCCCCAAAAGCTTGGATTGAGTCATAAAATCGTGGGAAGTAACGCCCAATTTTAGCCGAGAGTTTCCCCGTAAAAATCCCAACTTAGTAGATTTACAAAAATTAACTTAAAACTTACATCTGATCACTGATAACTGATAACTGATAACTGATAACTGATCACTGATAACTGATAACTGATAACTGATAACTGATTTACTCTCCCGCATGATAGGAACTGCGGACTAGGGGGCCGGATCTAACCTGAGAAAAACCCATTTTTTGGGCAATTTCTCCCAACTCGCTAAATTCTGCGGGAGTCCAATATTTCTGTACGAGCAAATGTTCCAGAGAAGGACGCATATATTGACCAATAGTAACTCGATCGCAGTCGATCGCGCGTAAATCTGCCAAAGTCTCGATAATTTCCTCTTTTGTCTCACCGTGACCGACCATTAAGCCAGATTTCGTCGGAATTGAGCGATCGATTTCCTTAACATAACGCAAAACCGCCAAAGAGCGATCATATTTAGCCCCGCGTCTAACCGGCCCTTGCAAACGGCGCACCGTCTCGATATTGTGATTGTAACAGGCAGGTTTTGCCCCTACCACCGTCGCCACCCGTTCCTGTTGACTTCCCTTACCTCCAGCAAAATCCGGGGTTAACACCTCAATTAAAGTGTGGGGATTGAGTTCGCGAATGGCTGTCATCGTCCGCACAAACCAACTGGCTCCGCCGTCTTCCATATCATCTCTGGCCACAGAAGTCAAGACAACGTAACTTAAATTTAACAATTGCACCGCTTCCGCCACTTTTTGCGGTTCCTCCACATCGAGAGGCATGGGTGCATGACCCTTATCCACTTGACAAAAAGCACAGGACCGGGTACAGGTAGGACCCATCAACAAAAAAGTCGCCGTACCTTGGGCATAACATTCGCCGCGATTGGGACAGCGACCTTCCTCGCAGATAGTATGAATGTTCCTTTGTTTGATAATGCGCTGAACCGTGGAAATTTCGCTAGATTTGCCGAGCGAACGCCGTAACCAAGCGGGTAAAGACGTAATTTCCTCGCGCCACTGTGGGGAAATATTGGACATGAGAAGTTAAGTAAAGTGTTGGGGATTTCAGTTATCAGTAATCAGTCATCAGTGGGGGGTTGGGGAGAGGGACGACTAACTCCCCAAAACGAAAACTTTCTATCTCACCATAAAGATAACTGCTATAAGCTGAGAAAGCGGGTAAAGATCATTGTTAATCAAAAAGGAAACTTGGGCAATGGGACGATGGCAACGGGGAAAAATTTTCAATCTGGTCCTTCAAGGATTGGTGGGTTGCTTCTTGGTTAGTATTTTTGTTCTTAATTCCCTGCCATCCCTAGGCCAAAATTTTCTGGTTCCATTTGCATCTCCCACGGGGACAAGGATTTTTGTAGCCGGGGATATAGAATATGCCTCCGTCCATCTAGATGGATTTGTATTATTTCAGATTGCCTCCCAAGATTTTACGGCTTCTGAGGCCCGGGAACTCTCCCCGGTAGAAAGACGGGCTAGGCGCATTGAAAGAGGTTTAAATAATATTATCAATCGGGGTTTCGATCCGACAACCCTGCAAGTAAGTACGGCGACGCTCAATAATTTAACCGTGATTGTGGCCAAGGATAACCAGAAGTTACCGCAACAGGTAATTCTGACAGTAACAGAAGTTGATGCCCTGATCGATTCTTCTTCGGTTGACGATTTAGCAGACCAATGGGTTCAAATCATCCAAACAGCTTTGCTCCAAGCTTGGCAAGAACGTCAGCCCGCCGCTCGCCGGCAACAGGTAATGACTGCCGCTAAAATTATTTTGGGGCTAATTTTCTTAAGCTGGGTATCAATTTGGTGGCAGAAACGTTTAAGAAATCGCTTCAATCTCCTCAAAAAACAGGCTAAAAGTCAATCTGATCGGAATTTAGCCATAAATTCCCCCCCCAGAAAAGAGCGCTCCCAAGAACCGATTTTAGCCGCTCTAGAAGATTCCTCTAATTTCCGTCAACAGGCAGATATTCAGCGACAACTGACGTTAAATATTCTCTGGAAAAGACTTGCTCTTATTGGACTGATACTGCTTTGGTTTAGCGGAATAGCGGCGATTTTGTATGTATTTCCTGAAACTAGACTAGAAGGACGCGGGATAATTCGTATTCCTTTGCGGATTTTTATTATCTGGTTACTGCTGACATCAGTGAGCAATATGGTTAACCTCTACGTTAATTTTCGGCTACGGGAGTGGGTAGAGGAAGGAGCGGTGTTTTCCGAAAATTTGGAAAGGAGGATTCTGCGCGCTCCCACTTTATTAGAAGTTGGGCGAGAAATGATCACATTTATCGCCATTTTTCTAGGAATTTTGATTTTTTTGAGTTGGATGGGTCTTTCTTTCGCCTTTTTACTCACGGGAGCCGGTTTAGTGGGAGCATTGCTCACCTTTGCCTTTCAGGATCTTTTAAAAGATTGGATTAACGGTTTTCTGATTGTCTTTGAAGATCAGTACACTGTTGGTGATATGATCCAGTTTCAGGAGTTTATCGGTTTGGTGGAAAATATGAGTTTGCGAGCGACTCAATTGCGGGCTGCTGATGGACGTTTAATCACTATTGCCCATAACCAAATTATTAGCGCACACAACCTCAGTAAAGATTGGGCGCGAGTCAATTTTACCATCGAAGTCGCCTATGACACCGAGGCAGATGTGGCGATCGCTTTAATGGCAGCCATCGCTGAAAATATGGCTGTAGATCCACAATGGCAAGAAGATATCATCAATCCTGTGCAGGTTGTTGGTGTTAGTCGGGTTTCTCACACGGGAATGGAAATTATGCTCAGAATTGTCGTCAAAAGATTACGACAATGGGACATAGAAAGAGAGTATCGTCGTCGTCTAAAAATTGCTTTTGAGGAGAAGGGAATTCACATCGGTATCCCCCAACAAAGTTTCCTGATAGCACAAGATAGAGAACAATTCAAAGGACAGTTTTAAAGGGGAGTGATACTAAATCCAGTTTAAAAGGTATAGGAGAGTGGGGTGTGGGGTGTGGGGAGAAACAATTCATAACTTGAGAGTTAATCACACTATTAAAAACGGATTTGTTATCAGTGCAGTTATCACTCCGCGTCCTGTAGGGGCGAAGCATTCGGGCAATAACCTATCGGTGAAACCGTAGATTTTCTATCCGAATGCTTCGCCCGTACTTTTTGCCGCAAACCCTAAGTAAAAAATTGCCGTCTTTTCACTGATTACTGATCACTGTTTGGTAGATTTAAACTAGGTTAGGATAGGTAGCCTAACCTAGAAAATTTTTAGGAAGCTAAGGCTATCGCCAGTATTTGTTGTAGTTCCTCTTTTTGATAGAGTTCGATCATAATGTCGGAACCGCCAATAAATTCACCATTGATATAGACTTGGGGAATAGTCGGCCAATTGGAATACTCCTTAACTCCTTGTCTTAACTCCTGATCTTGCAGAATATCGACAGTTTCGTAGGAAACCCCCAGAATATTGAGAATTTGTATGACGTTATTGGAGAAACCACACTGAGGCATTAATTTATTGCCCTTCATGAACACAAGAACTTTGTTATTCTGAACTAATTGATCGATTCTGTCCTTAGTTTCGGGTGTCATAGGTCTAGTAGCTAGAATTTGAGCAAGAATAGCCAATCCTGAGACGTGGCATATCCTATTAGTTTAGCACAAGCCGTTGAGATAGCCTTAAAAAGGAAGATCTTCGTCCTCCTCCAAACTATCTAAAATTTCGTTAACATCAGGTCTCCCGCGCACGATAGTCATATTTTCCAGAGACTTATTAACTTTAGTTTCTGCGGCCGAATTTTCTGGCACTGAATAACCCATATTGACCAGTTCACCATCAAAAGATTTCGCTAACTTTTGAGCGGCTGCCAAAATTTCGCTAACATCAACATCTTGATCTAATGTCCCTAAAGATGAGTCAAAATTTAAGATTTTTTCTGGCAGTTCTGTGCTAGGAGTTTTTGGGGTTCCCGACGCGGTGATCTTTGCTTCTTTTTTCTCGATAATTGCTTCTTTGACCGGGGGAATATCCACCACGGTCATAACTTTATTTTCGGGAGTTATTGGTGGATTTGGTGCGGTTTCTGGTGGTAGTGGCATCTTGGCTGCCGGGGATTGGGAAACTTCCGCAGCCATGGCATCAGTGGCGGAACCTACCTGTAAATGAACTTTAATCCGGCGCCGAAAAACTGCCTCGAAAGCTGACTCAATATTAGTCAAGCGTAGCCGGGCCATTTTTAATAATTGTTCCGAAGATATGCTTAAATAAGCGCTCGATTCTTCCATACTAAAAAGACTGCCATGCTGACGTAGGAGAGTGCGAGTAGTGGGGGGTTCCATTACTTCTAAAACCTGCTGCCAAATTTGTTCATGATTGTCATCACTGGTAACAGTTTTAACCTCAGTTTTCGGCACTGCGACGCTAGTTGTCGGGGTGATAACTGCCGGTTTTATCGGTTCATTCACCGGCGCCGGCGCTGTGATCATTTCAGGGGGCCTCTCGGCGCTGGTTTGGGGACGGGAAGGCGCTACCGTGGCAACTAGCGGAATCACCTGTGCTTGCGGTAACAGTCCTAATAGAGTGACTTCTAACCAGAGACGGGGTTGAGTGGTGTTTTTTAGTTGCGTTTCGCTGTCTTTAAGCAGTTGTTGACCGCGGAGAATTTCCTCTAAAGACCAAGTACGCGCTTCCGTACACAAATCCTGCCAAGTGGGAGCAGTGACAGCGACCATTTCTGGACGATTAGGAGCGGTTTTAGCTAAAAGTAAGTTTAAATAGAATCCCGCTAGATTTTGCAAGACGATTAAAGGTTCCTTACCACGATTCATCAGATGGCGACATTGTTCGATAACTTGATCGGGAATATTGCTATGAATGACTTTAAGTAGGGTTAAAAGGTCTCTTTCGGGGACTGCACCGACTAAATCCCAGACTCGCTCGGCCGTAATCGTTCCTGCGAGTAAACTTAATTGATCAAGGAGACTTTCCGCATCGCGTAAACCACCGTTAGCGATCTGAGCCACTAGGGTTAATGCTTCTAGGTTAATATCGATCGCTTCTATTTGGGCGATTTTTTGCAGGTGTGCCACCATGGCATCGAGAGCAATACGGCGATAATCAAAGCGTTGACAACGGGAGATGATGGTAGGCAAGACACGCTGAGGATCCGTGGTAGCAAGCACAAAAATCACTCGATCCGGTGGTTCTTCCAGAGTTTTCAGCAAAGCATTAAAGGCCGCCGTACTGAGCATATGGCATTCATCGATGACATAGACTTTATAACGACATTGGACGGGGGCAAATTGCGATCGCTCGATAATTTCCCGAATGTTATCCACACCGGTATTACTAGCGGCATCAATTTCGATCACGTCTAAAGCGGAACCATTAGCGATCGCTTGACAGACGGAACACTTACCGCAGGGAATCGGCGTCGGATGGTCACTAGACAGACAGTTGAGGGATTTGGCTAAAATTCGCGCCGAGGAGGTTTTCCCCGTGCCTCTGGGTCCAGTAAATAGGTATGCAGGAGCGATTCGCTCACTGATTAAGGCATTACTCAGGGTCGTGGCGATCGCTGATTGTCCCACCAAATCGGCAAAGGTTTGGGGACGATACTTATGATGTAGAGGTTCGTAGGTCATGACTGGCTGAAAACTTTTTCCGCACCCTAGAGACTACTATTATCCTATCCCGATTCTTTTTCAACACGAGAACAAGTGTATGCTTTTTATCTAGCCAGTTTTAATGCGCGATTTGCATCACGAAAATGGCAATTTAGCTAAGGCCTGTAATAAATTGTATTAATAACTACAATTTTGCCGAGAAAATCTGCGGACTATCTTAGTATGCCCAAAGATAGCGCCACCAATCAGACCCACTGCTTATGACTGAATCTACAAAAACCCAATGTCCTTACTGTGGAGTAGGTTGTGGTTTGACAGTCACCCCCCCCGCGTCGGCCGGACAAGCAGGGAAAGTCTTTGGGGACAAGTCCCACCCCTCCAGTCAAGGTATGATCTGTGTCAAGGGGGCCACCGTAGCGGAATCAATCGATAAAAATCGCCTCAAAACCCCGATGATCCGCGATTCCCTCCAAGAGCAATTTCGTCCTTGTACTTGGGAAGAGGCCTTCGATCGCATCGTTAACCGTATCCAAACTCTAATCGCTCAGGGGGAAAAGGAAAGTATCTGTTTATACGGTTCGGGACAATTTCACACCGAAGATTACTACATCGCCCAAAAACTGGTCAAGGGTTGTCTGGGAGTCAATAACTTTGATGCTAATTCCCGTCTCTGTATGTCCTCGGCCGTGGCCGCTTACCTGAACAGTTTCGGTTCCGACGGTCCCCCCTGCTGTTACGATGACCTAGAATTAACCGATTGTGCCTTTCTGGTGGGGACAAATACAGCCGAATGTCACCCCATCATCTTTAACCGTCTGCACAAGTATCTCAAACGTAACCAACAAGCGAAATTAATCGTCGTTGATCCCCGCAGAACCAAAACCGCCGAGGCCGCTAATCTCCACCTCGCCATTAACCCGGGGACTGATATTGACCTATTTAACGGTATTGCTCACCTGTTACTGAATTGGGGTGCGATCGATACCTATTTTATCGATAAATGCACCAGGGATTTCCCCAAATACGCCGAAATTATCCGCCATTATCCCCCCGAAATCGTCGCGCGTAAATGCGGTATCCCCATCGACGATTTAGAAAAGGCTGCCCGCTACTGGGCCGAATCGAAAAGAGTGCTTTCCCTCTGGTCGATGGGTATCAATCAATCCAGCGAAGGCACGGCCAAAGCCCGCACTTTAATCAATTTACACCTAATGACGGCTAATATCGGTAAACCGGGGGCCGGTCCTTTTTCCCTAACCGGACAACCCAACGCCATGGGAGGACGGGAAGCCGGCGGCCTCTGCCATCTTCTCCCCGGTTATCGTTCCGTCAAAAATCCCCAACACCGGGCCGAAGTGGAACAAGCTTGGGGTTTACCTGCTGGTCGGATTTCTCCCGTCCCCGGTCGCGATGCTTGGAGTATGATTACTGGTTTGGAGACGGGAGATGTCAAACTTCTTTGGATTGCCGCTACTAATCCGGCTGTTAGTATGCCTGATCTAGAACGTACCAAGGCCGCCCTATTAAAATCACCTTTTACTGTCTATCAGGATGCCTACTATCCCACAGAAACCAGCGCCTATGCCCATTTATTACTGCCAGCAGCCCAATGGGGCGAAAAAACGGGAACAATGACCAATTCTGAGCGGATGGTGACGTTAAATAAAGCTTTTCGCCCTCCCGTCGGTCAAGCTATATCCGACTGGCAAATTTTTGCCGAAGTTGGTCGCCGTTTGGGTTTTCAGGCACAATTTAATTTTCAGGATTCGGCCGAGGTATATTCCGAGTTTGCCGGCTTGACATATAAACGTCCTTGTGATATGACAGGGATTAATTATGATCGCCTGGCCGAGACCCCCCTCCAGTGGCCCAATTCCATCGATGAAATTTCCGCCCCTAAAACCGCTAATTCCGGGGAATTACTAGGTAATTTCGTTAAAGATGACGATAAAAGCCCAAAAACAGCTGCAAAACGCCTTTATACCGATGGTAAATTTAATACTGCCGATGGTCGTGCTGTTTTCGCCGCCTACCACAGTAAAGGTCTAGCGGAACCCCCGGACGATGATTATCCCCTAGTGTTGACCGTGGGGCGTTTGTACGGTCACTGGCACACCCAAACTCGCACCGGCCGCATTGAGAAAATTGTCAAAATGCACCCCGCACCTTTTATAGAAATTCATCCCCAAGATGCAGCAAAATTGGGCATAGAAGCTGGGGAATGGGTGGAGGTGCGTTCTCGTCGCGGTTCTGCCCGTTTTCCCGCTTTAATTACCAAAGCAATTGCTCCTAATTGTGTCTTTGTGCCGATGCACTGGGGGACCCTATGGGCAGAAAATGCTGAGGCCAATAGTCTCACCCATCCGGCCGCTTGTCCGATTTCCCTGCAACCAGAATTAAAAGCTTGTGCTGTCAAATTAATCCCGTTGAAGTCTTTAGTTAATGCCGAATTATCTCTCGGTCAATTTCTGGCAACTCCCTAATCAAATTTGGCTTTCCCTTTAGTTACTTTTGTTATGCCAATTTTCCAAAATCTGATAGGTAGTTTGTGTTTAAAGAATTGCTAAGTAGGGATGCACAATTATTTGTAGGATGGGTTAGCGGTAGCGTAACCCATGCGGGCGTTGGGTTTCATGCTTCAACCCAACCTACGTTCATCTTATATTTAATTCCACCCACCTACTTATTAAGCCAAGACGCATTTTAACCGCCTATCCTTAGATTAGCTGAATGCACTTCTTTCATAATTTTTGGCGTTGTCAAATTGAAAGATGCTCCGAATCAGCACCGGAACTGAAATTACTTTGATAGGAAAGATTACATGGCATCTTGACAATTAGTGTTTAATGAACGAATAGTGCCGATAGTTGGGCTTAAGTGGGGAACAAGAATCGCTCGATTTAGCAGTGGAATTAGCCCTACAATCGGCGTAGGGCTAATTCCGGAATTAGCCCTACAATCGGCGTTGTCAAATGGAAAGATGCTCCGAATCAGCACCGGAGCATTGCATCTTTCCTCTTCTGATCTGACAACGCCTAATTTTTTTATGGTATATTCGGGGAATACTTTTCTTTCGATTTTTAGATGGAAGTCGAAAACTGGTATCATCTACGTCGCTGCTGTCAGCCTGCTGTTGAATGTCTTGTTCGTCCCGCTGCTAGTCGGTAGCCCCTCTCGAATCACCTCACCATGACGACAACAAGTCTGACTCCCGCACCAGTTCAAGCGGCAGAAAATTCCCCAGCACCCCCTGAGTGGGTAGATTGGCAAGTCGCCCATCAAATTCCGGGACGGCTGCGAATTCGCATTCCGCGCCTCAATTGGGATGACGAATTTGCCAGACGGTTACAGCGATCGCTGCTGAGAACCACTGCCATCAGCGAGAGCCGCATCAATGCCGCTGCCTGCTCCCTGATTGTCTCCTACCCGGCGGAAATGCTGTCAGCAACGGCCATCCTAGATTACTTGCAAGCGGCTATCCCAGCGGCCGGCCGGGAAAGAGAGCCAGATGCAAGCGAGAAAGTCGGGGCTAGGAATCAGGGGACTTGGCCAACTTTAGGGCTGCCGGCCTTAACCCTGGCTGTGGCGATCGCTGCTGTTCCCCTAGAACTGCCCTTCTCGATTGTGGGGGGAATTGTCCTTGCGGCTTCAATTCCTCTCTGGCAGAGGGTTGGCCAAGCCCTCACCCAGCAGGGACAAGTGACAATAGACTGCCTCGATGCTCTCTGGTTGAGCTACCAACTGCTGCAAGGTAACAACATTGCTGGCGCACTCGCCCTCAATCTGGCAGCAGTGGGGGAGAGCCTACGCCAGAGCAAGCTCCAACAGCTAGAAGACGAGCTATACCTGCTGTTCGAGCAGGAAGATGCAGAAATCCACTGGCTCTCTGACCGGCAGCGGTTCGCCCCCGTTCCCGAGGCAGCTCGGGAAGGGTGGCTAGATTCCGTCGAAAAAACCGAACTACTCCAGAACCTCAAACCCGTCGCCCAAGGAGCGATCCTACCCACTTTGTTCCTGAGTGGCACTTGGGCAATCCTGACGGGAGACTTGGGGCGTGCGAGTGCGCTGTTACCCCTCGACATCGGGGTTTCTCTGCGGGGCGTTACTCCCTTGGCAGTGGTTTCGTCCCTGACGGCGGCAGCGCGACAAGGCGTTTATATCCGCAATGCCAGGGTACTGGAAAAGCTGGCTCAGGTGGATACTCTGGTCTTTACTCGCGAAAGTTTCCAGGACTTGATTACCCCGGAGCTGCTGGTGAGTTGGGGCATCCCTTCTCAGTGCATCCACTTCGCCACCGATGGGGCTGCTGTTGAGGGCCTCCAAGAACAGTTGCGCCGCCAAGGTAAGCGGGGGGCTTGGATAACCGACAGTGGTAGTGATTGCTTGGCTGCCCGGGAGGATCAGGTGGTCATTTCTCTAGGGAGAGGGGATTTTGAAGCAGCCGCAGATGTCATCTTGCACAGCCAGGATCTCCAGCCCCTTGGCTACACCTTTGCCCTGGCGCGGCATACCCTTGCCACTGCCTATGAGAGTTTGGCGATCGCTACTCTGCCCAACCTGTTAGTGGTGGCAGTCGGGGCATTTTGGGGACTCAACCCGGTGGCAGCCGCCGCAATCAACGGCAGTTCAGCCATCCTCGCAGAACTGAACAGCCTGCGCTCCCTGAAACCTAACCCCTTAGAAAACGGGTTTCTTTGAGAAACTATTGAGAAAACGGGTTTCTTTGAGAAACCCGTTTTCTGGATTTTCTGAGGAGCAGACCGCACTATCAAAAAATGCTATTATTTTAAATAAATTACGTCAATAAATAAGTAGCTGGTTATAATTAAATTAAAAATCGATTTAAGGTTCGATCCCCCCTGCCCCCCTTGATAAGGGGGGTGCCAATCCCCCCTGCCCCCCTTGATAAGGGGGGGATCTGATAATTTTTAACGCCTACCTACTTATCAATCATGAAGTCTTTTGCTATTCGCTTAGAAAAAAATGGAACAATTAATCTTCCTCAAGCTATCCAAGATAAACTCAATATTTGCGAAGGAGATTTATTAAATTTAATAGAAATTGAGGGTATTATTTTGTTGACTTTACAACAACCCAAAGTCCCTCAACTGTCTGACCAAATTACAACAATTCGAGAAGAAGCCAATGTTACACTGAATGATTTATTACAAGGATTAGACGAAGAAAGGCAAAAAATATACCAAGAAAAACATTAAGATGAAGAGGATTTTTGCTGATTCCAGTATCTTAATTGCTGGTGCAGCTTCTAAAACAGGTGCAAGTCGAGCAGTGCTGACAATGGCTGAAATTGGCTTATTTAAAATACTTATTTCAGAACAAGTGTTAGAAGAATGCCAGCGAAATCTTTATAAAAAAATTCCCTTAGCGCTTCCTATTTTCAAGCAACTTATCAGCCAGATAAATCCTGAAATTTTACCGAATCCATCTCAAGAACAATTCTTACAATTTTGTAAAATTATTGAAGAAAAAGATGCTCCTATTCTTGCAGCCGCTTTATTGGCTAATGCAGATAGATTACTAAGCTTAAACACCAAAGATTTTACGTCACAAGTTGCTGAACAGACAGGAATAATTATACAAACGTCATCGCAATTTATACAAGACATTCGCTCAATTATTAATCATGAGTTATGACTTAGGGTATTTTAGAAAACGGGTTTCTTCGAGAAACTATTTAGAAAACGGGTTTCTTTGAGAAACCCGTTTTCTTTTAATAAATGTTAATTTTTGTTACAGGAATCTTGAAAAATTGGCGATTGTTTGCACAAAATAGTCGCAGTGTCAAGTGGTTTGCGCTCAAATGACATAAATAGCTATTATAGTAGCAAGAGGTTTACCGTCGATTACTCGCTAAAAAAGGGGAAAAATAACCATGATACAGCAAGTTAAATTACGTTCTCCTGTGGGTGAAGACCGAATATTGCATTTAGATATTCCCGTGGAAGTTAAAGAAACTGATTTAGAGGTGACAGTAACGTTTAAACCAGCACCAAGCTTAGATAAAACTACAACTCAGACACGCACTCACGCTGAATCGAGGCGAATTTTTGAAGAGATACATCAACATTATTCGGGGCGGATTTTTAGTGATAGTACAGATTGCTGTGAGAATACAACAGGTGGTTTATAATTATGTTTATCTAGCTTTGGCAGTGCATAAAAGCTGTCAAATGGTCACAGCAGATGAACGTTTTTTTAATGCGTTACAGGGAGATAGTTTAGGGTCTTATTTATTTTGGCTAGGGACTTCCAGAAATTACTCATAAACGAAAAAGGCTATTATATTAAATAAATCATCTTAATAAACATGACATCAGAAACCGCCAATTATGATGAACCCTGGAAAGAAGCATTAACCGAGTATTTTGAAGCGTTTTTGCATTTCTTCTTTCCTGAAGTTCACCAATTAATCAGTTATCAGTTATCAGTTATCAGTTATCAGTTATCAGTTATCAGTGACTAATTGGAAACAAGTAGCAATCCCTTTGCTATAATAGTCATGGCACACCTGAAAACAAAAGCGACTACTGGGAAGCTGCCAGAACGGGAACAGTGGAAGTGGAGGTTAATCAGGGGATTGTATGACAGGGGGTTCGAGAGGGAACAGATAATTAAACTGTTTGAAATCATCGACAATATGATGACTTTATCCCCTGAATTACAGTCAAGTTTAGAAAGTAAAATTAAACAATTTGAGGAGGAAAGAACCATGCCTTTAATGAGTAATATGGAGTTACGAGGAATAGAACGCGGTAAAGAAATTGGTAAGGAAATTGGCAAGGAAATTGGCAAGGAAATTGGTAAGGAAATTGGTAAGGAAATTGGAGCGTTAGAAAATGCTCGTGATTTTGTGAAAAAAGTTTTGGAAAACCGACTAGGCGATATCCCTGAAGATATTGGACAATGTCTCAATGATGCTTCAGTTATTTCGGTT
>NZ_JAPZSR010000118.1:0-1228 GCF_027531875.1 Microcystis sp. LE19-84.1B
GAAGGATGAGGGATGGTATCAAGTAGGTACAACAGGAAGTCATCATCATTTTAAACATCCCCATAAAAAAGGGAAAGTGACTGTTCCTCACCCTAAAAAGGATATTCCCCTTAAAACCCTAATCAGTATCGAAAAACAAGCCGGTATTAAATTACGATAAAGGAGAAATCAATGATTACTTATTTAGCCACCGTTCATAAAGATAAACATAGTGATTATGGGGTACAATTTTATGACTTTCCGGGTTGTATTAGTGCAGGAGAAACCATCGAAGAAGCGAAAAAAATGGCAACTGAAGCCTTAAAAGGTCATATTTCCTTTATGTTGGCAGATGGGGACGAAATTCCCACCCCTAGCACCCTCGAAACCATTTTAACCGACGCGGATCATCAAGATGCGATCGCTTTTCTACTCATTCAGGTATCAGAAGCTATTTTAAACCATCAGGAATTGTGTGTAAAAAACTAGGTGCAGTCCCTAGCTTGGGTTGAGCGAATAAATATGTTAAGGAAAACCTCTCAATTCTCAGGAAAAGCGCAACCCAACACCCAAAATCTAAATCTGTCTGAATCTTTTTGTTGGGTTTCCTTGGGTCAACCCAATCGACGATAATTGCTATGATTACTATAATCCGTAGTCGTGGTCTTTTATATGCCATATTACGACAAAACGAAAAAGCAAAAATTGATCGACAACAAGGGAATGAAGCAGGTTATCAACAAGCTCAAAAACTAATCAGCATCATTCGCCAAGAAATGAGTAAAAATTAGGACAAAAAAAGATGGAATGGAATATTATCTTTGATGAAGCCTTTCGAGATTGGCTATACGAGCAAGAAGAAACTGTACAAGATTCAATCTTGGCTTATATTGGGCTACTTAAACAAAAAGGACCCTTGTTAGGACGACCTTATGTTGACACTCTTCAAGGCAGTCGTTACCCTAACCTTAAAGAATTGCGAGTACAGCATCAAGGACAACCTTGGCGAGTGCTTTTTGCTTTCGATCCTATCCGTCAAGCTATCATGCTAGTAGGAGGAAATAAAACTGGCGATAAAAGATGGTATGAAAAAAACATTCCCATCGCTGAAAAAAGATTTGAAGCCTATTTAAAAACCTTAACGGAGCAAAATCTATGATTACCTTTGATGAAGAAATGGATAAACTGCCCTCTGAAAGAAGGGCAAAAATTGAAGCTAAAACCCAAGAGCTTTTACAAGAAATGCAAA
>NZ_JAPZSR010000007.1:0-6206 GCF_027531875.1 Microcystis sp. LE19-84.1B
TAACTGATAACTGATAACTGATAACTGATAACTGATAACTGATAACTGATAACTGATAACTGATAACTGATAACTGATAACTGATAACTGATAACTGATAACTGATAACTGATAACTGATAACTGATAACTGATAATTAATAACTGTTATTTTTCTGCTGCCCAACCGTCGGGAGTGTAGGTTTTTAATGCCAAAGCATGGATGGCTTCGGTAGCCAGTGCCGATTGTAAAGCGCCATAAACCATTTGATGCTGTTTAACGCGGGTTTTGCCAGCAAATTCGCCGGAAATAACCACCGCTTCCAAATGATCGCCACCTCCCGTTAAATCCCGAATCATCACCTGTGCATCGGGGATTTGTTCTTGAATCATCGCTTCTACTTGACGAAAGTCAACCATCGTAACTCCTCAAAACAATTTAAAGATACTCTGTCCCATTGTTACCGAAAGCTCGTCAATGGGGATAAAATTCACTGCTTTGGGGGGGGATTGCTAGGAGTTGCGGAGGTGGGAGTCGGTGCGGAGATGGGTGTGCTGACAAATCCCATCTCGTAGAGTTGTTGATAGCTTTTTTGTCCTAATTCACTGGTGGGGTTTTGGGATTGAATCACCTGAATTAACAAAGGAACCGCCAATTCTGGCTGATTTTGCGCCCTATGGACCAAAGCAAGCTTATAGGTGGCTTCATCCCGCATTTGTCCGGTGTTTAAAGCACTTTGACGCTGAGAATCGAATACTTTTGGGTCAATTCCTGAGAAACTATTAGCTAATTGCAGATGATAGTTAGATAGTTGGTTAAAAATCCGGCGCGCTTGATTGAGTTTGTCCACAGCGACATCGTATTTAGCGGCATTAATAGCGGCGTTCGCTTCTTCCACTAAACGTTGTCCCCCCTGAAGACTCAGGACACTATCGGCTTGATTTAAGGGTTTTAATTCGTTAGGATCACTAGCAGGAGTGTTAGAGTCGGGGGTTTGTGCTTGTCCGTTAGGTGCGATCGCAATCACTAAACCGATCACCAAAGTGAGCAGATAAATTAAACTATAAGGCTGTTTTCGCTTAACCATAAAATTTCTCGACTTAATGTTCCTGAGGGGAACGGCTATTTTTTTTAACATCGACAACTGACCTATAGTAGCTTTTTTGGGACAGTTTCGATCCTACCCCAGCTTTCTAGACGTTAGCTCTAGCGGTTTTGTCGCCATGGCAAGTGCTGTTTTTTCACGAAAAATCAGTACAAGTCCCCAAAAAGTTAGTTTATTCCTCCCGATTAATGGTTTAAATACCGATAATTCACTCGTTGGAAGGCTGTCCAGATAGAATAAAGAGAAAGTAGGAGTTTAGTTGAAATGTCTTTATCACTGATTACCCGTAAATTTACGGTGGAAGAATACGAAAAAATGGCAACCCAGGGAATAATCAAACCCGATGAAAAAGTGGAATTAATTCGAGGAGAAATTATCAAAATGTCACCGATGGGAACCCGTCATGCTGCTGGTATAGATAGATTAATACAATTATTCTATCAAAAGTTAGGACAGAAAATTATTCTCAGAGTGCAAAATCCGATTAGATTAAATAATAATTCTCAACCAGAACCAGATTTAAGTTTACTAATACCTCGATCGGATTTTTATGTTGCTGCCCATCCTTGTCCTCAAGATATCTATTTAATTATTGAAGTTTCTGATTCTACCATCGATTATGATCGCTATACTAAAATTCCTCTTTATGCGGAGGCAAATATTCAAGAAGTTTGGATTATAAATCTCAAGGAAGAATGTTTAGAAGTTTATCGCCATCCTCTGAATGGTAGTTATCAAGCTATGCAGAAATATTATCGAGGTGAAAGTATTTTTATTGAGTCCTTTCCAGAAATAGAGTTAACTTTAATTGAAATACTCGGTAATATTTGTTAAATTAAATTATAGAGCGTTTCTTATACTATTTTCTTTATTTCTGAGTAGGTAGGCGTTAAAAATTATCAGACACCCCCCTTATCAAGGGGGGCAGGGGGGATCGAACCTAAAATCCATTTTTAATTTAATTATATTATAACCAGCTACTTGGCAGGCATCCTACTATTATTTTTCTAAGAGATGACGGTACTTTTCTTGGAGATTTTCCGTTGCTTTGGTTAATTTCCCCTTTTCGTCTTGGAGACACCATCAGCACCTGCGCTAACACCCACACCAGCAGTAACTAAGGCAGCCGCACCAAGAATAATCGGGATAATAAAGATCATGACCGAAAAGCTCCTAGTCTATCCAGTTTTGTAAAATTCTACCAACATAGTTAAAAAAAAATCAAGAATTATATCGGTAGAATCACTGAATAGCTGATAGCTGGTAGCTGAGGATTTATAACTTGCGTTCGTAACTTAACAATGTATTTTGTAATAACATTGCCACCGTCATCGGACCGACACCCCCGGGGACAGGAGTAAGATAACTAGCCACTTCTAAAACCCCAGCATAGTCCACATCGCCCACCAAACGGTCAGCGACACGATTAATCCCCACATCCACCACCACCGCACCAGGTTTTACCATATCCGGGGTGATTAAATTCGCTTTACCGACAGCAGGTACTAAAATATCGGCACTTCTGGTTATTTCTGCCAGATTTTCCGTGCGCGAGTGAGCAATAGTCACCGTAGCGTTTTCCTCCAATAACATTAAAGCTAAAGGTTTCCCCACTAGAATACTGCGACCCAGCACCACCGCGTGCTTACCAGCTATGGGAATATTATATTCTTTCAGGAGTGCCATGACCCCCGCAGGAGTACAACTGCGGATACAGTCCTCACCTCGCACTAAACCGCCTAAATTGAGAGGATGTAAGCCATCAGCATCTTTTTTCGGGTCAATTTGGTAGAGAAGGGAAACCGCGTCTAAATGCTTAGGTAAGGGTAATTGAATTAAAATCCCGTCCACCCGCTCATCTTGATTGAGACGGACAATTTCCGCTAAAATTTCTAGTTCACTTGTATTGGTAGGAAAATGACGACCAAAAGAGGCCATGCCGATTTTAGTACAAGCTTTCTCCTTATTGCGGACATAAACGGCACTAGCGGGATTGTCTCCCACCATCAACACCGCTAACCCCGGAGGTCTTCCCATTGGAGATTTTAGCGTCTGGATGCGCTCTCCTAGACCAAGCTGGATTTTTTGAGCTAAGGCTTTCCCGTCGAGAATTTGGCAAGTAGTTACGGACATTCTATGATAATACCGAGAACAAAAATCTTTCGGATCCATTCTATGGTCAAAAAGATTGGCTAATGGCACTCGTTAAGGTTAAAGCAAGAATGTCTATCCAGACTCGTGTAGGGCGCATCGGCAGTCTATTATTATTGCTAGGGTTATTCGGTTGTAGTACCCTTGCTGACCTCGGTATTGCCGTTCCCTACATCGGTGATCCTCCCCTAACAGCGATCGAGCAATTACAGGAAAAACCAAAAGGTGCTTTAGTTTATCTTAGGGGAACCGTGAGCAATTATGCCCCTTTTTTAGCGGGAGGGGCCTATCTTTTGCAGGATAAGTCCGGGAAGATTTGGATTCGCACCAATAGCAATAAATTACCCCGTCAAGGCGAAGAAATCGTCATTAAGGGCAAAATTGACTTTGAAGCTATTCCCCAGGGTTCCCAAACCGTTAACGAATTGTATGTGGTGGAATTAGAACAGATGGATGCAGTAGCGGTTAATTCTCTTCCTACTCCCTCCCCGTCCCCAGAAATTAAACCCTCCCCCACCTCAGAAGTTAAACCCCCAGAAAACAATTCTCCCCCGGTTTCAACTAAACCCCTCGAAAATCCCCGACAGGTGACAATTCCCAGCGCAGCTGAAACGAAACCCCCAGAAACTCCCGTCGTTACCCCCGTTAAACCCAATCCACCCGCACAACCCGTCGCGGAAGCGATTCCCCCCAAACCCCCCGCAGTGGTTAAACCCGTCCAAGATCCCCTCGATGCTTTCTTTTTACCCCATAAACAAAGCGAGAAATAGCTAGGGTGTGGGGTGTGGGGTGTGGGGTGTGGGGTGTGGGGAGAATAAATAAAATAGTCTCCCGTCTCCTGTCTCCTGTCTCCCGTCTCCCGATAACTGATAACTGATAACTGATAACTGATAACTGATGATATTCGTTGCTTTGGCGATTTTGGAACAGGACGGTCGATTTTTAATGCAGTTGCGCGACGACATCCCGACGATTCTCTATCCGGGGGTGTGGGGTTTATTTGGTGGTCACTTAGAAGCGGGTGAAAATCCAGAAATAGGGTTAAAACGAGAGTTACAAGAAGAAATTAACTACGAAGCCCCTAGTTTACGCTATTTTCGCTCTTATAACGATCATAATCTCTCCCGTTATCTTTATCATGTACCCCTGACCCTGGAATTAGAAAAATTAGTGCAAACGGAAGGGCAAGATTTAGCTTTATTACCTCCGGCTGCCATCCGTCAAGGGGAATACTATTCCCAGAAGATTAATCAGACTCGTCCTTTAGGAAAAATTCATCGCCAGATATTACTCGATTTTCTAGAAGTAGAATTATAGTGGATATTAGAGCCAGACAAGGAACTCCCTTATCTATACGGAAGTCGTAGTTAACACTGCTCCTCACCTCCCTCGAAGGCAAAATGCTCCCGCTTTTTGAATGGCTTTATCATTAAACGTCAATCTTATTTTGGCCTTGTCTTTATGAACCAGTCGCGTCCCTCGTTCGTTTCCGTGCAGAAACTCCTATCTGGAGGTGCGATCGCTACCCTAGCAGTTAGTTCCCTGATGGTCCTCACCCCCGCAGCCAAAGGGGAAAAACCCTTAGAAGATAACCCGAAAGCAGTCATCGACCAGGTTTGGCAAATTGTTAATAATGAATTTGTAGATCGTGGTTTTCATCAAATTGATTGGCAAAAAAAACGTCAAGAATTGTTAAGCAGAAATTATACTAATCCCCAACAAGCTTACACGGCAATCCGGGAAGCTTTAAAGGAATTGGGTGATACTTATACCCGTTTTTTAACTCCTAGGGAATTTGCTGTCCTCACCAGTCAAACTTCCGGAGAATTATCGGGAATTGGGGTACGTTTAGCCCTTGATAAACGCACTAGCGATCTGGTCGTTGTCGATACGGTGAAAAAATCCCCCGCCAAGGAAGCGGGAGTGAAAAGCGGCGATCGCCTGATCAGAATTAATGGCAAACCCACCGCTTTAATGACCCTAGAACAAGCAATGGAAGCACTACAGGGAGCAGTGGGTACTAGCGTTAGTTTACAGCTTGCCCGTCCCGATCAAGGGGTATTTGAAGTGACTTTGACCCGGGTAGATATCGAAATCCCCTCGGTTAGCTATACCCTTAAACAGGAAGGTGGGGTGAAAGTTGGTTATATCAAACTGGATGAATTTAGTTCCCACGCGGCCGAACAAATGAAAGAGGCGATCGAGGAATTAAGTCAACAACAGGTATCCGGCTATGTTCTCGATCTGCGGGGCAACCCCGGCGGGTTACTATTTGCTAGTGTCGATATCGCTCGTATGTGGATGAAACAGGGCAAAATCGTTAGCACCATTGATCGACGGGGCGGAGATCGTCAATTTATCGCCAATAACACCGCTATTACCGATTTACCCCTCGTGGTCTTGGTCAATAAAGGTTCCGCCAGCGCCAGCGAAATCCTCGCCGGGGCGCTGAAAGAAAATGGCCGGGCGACTTTAGTCGGTACATCGACCTATGGCAAGAGTACCGTCCAATCGGTACACACCCTCTCCGATGGTTCCGGTTTAGCGGTGACAATTGCCCGTTATTATCCCCCCAACGGCGAAAATATCTACAAAAAAGGCATTAAACCCGATGTGCAGATCGAGTTAACCCAGGAACAACAGCTGCGCTTCCGCGATGATCCTTCTTTGGTGGGAACTAAGGATGATCCCCAGTACCAACAGGCGATCTCGCTGCTACAATCCCATAGTGTTAAACGTCCTGGCACTAGCAATCTCAATAACCCTTTGAGTAGTCGAGCCGAATAATTGTCCTCAATAATGTCTAAGTAGGTAGGTGGAATTAAATATAAGATGAACGTAGGTTGGGTTGAAGCATGAAACCCAACGCCCGCTCATGTTACGCTACCGCTAACCCATCCTACAAATAATTGTGCCTCCCTACTTAGGGTTTGCGGCAAAAAGTACGGGCGAAGCATTCGGATAGAAAATC
>NZ_JAPZSR010000080.1:0-16700 GCF_027531875.1 Microcystis sp. LE19-84.1B
CTGGTCAAACTAATCCTATTGAAAGATTAAATAATACCTTTCGACAAAGGATTTCTCGGCTGGAGAGAGAGAGTCTATCTTTCTCTAAAAAAATGGAGAATCACGTTGGGGAACCCTTTGGTATTTTATCCATGACTACAATGCACAGCAAAGCAAAGGATTAAGCCGCCATCACTACTACCGAATCACCACCGGCAATCTTTGTGTGCCACTATTCATAAAAAGGATCCGCCACATGAAAAGCCGCCCTCCTTGGCCGGAAGCGGTCAGAATGATTGCTTCTCTTGGGGGTTTTTTAGGTAGAAAAGGCGACGGTGAACCCGGTGTTAAAACTATTTGGTTGGGACTGGGAAGGTAACATGATATCAGCCAGACTTGGAAACTATCTCATCAAATTGGTTCCCCCATAGAACCCCCTTGAGCCATCTTGCACACTTTTCTCTTTTTGTCAAATTTTATGTTAAGAAAGATGTGACTAATGGATAGCCTTAAGTGGGTGGGTGGAATTAAATATAAGATGAACGTAGGTTGGGTTGAAGCATGAAACCCAACGCCTGCATGGGTTACGCTACCGCTAACCCATCTACAAATAATTTTGCCTCCCTACTTAATAAGGGGGGTGTCTGAGAACTTTTAACACCTGCCTACTTAAGTCGGTAAGTCGCAGATTAGCCTAAAATTACCCTGAATTGATTTTTATCTGTCAATAAGCCTAGAGCCTCGTAGGTTGGGTTGAGCGAAACAATACGGGGTCGAAAATGGCTCAATTCGATTGAAAAAGCGAAACCCAACCACCCCAACGGTTATTCTTAGTTGGGTTTCACTTCGTTCAACCCAACCTACAGTAATTGCTGCTCTCGTAGGGTGTGTTAATAAAGTATTGACAATGTAAATACATCCTGCCCATACTACAAGTATGGATGTCTATTTTGTCCTCAGTGGCATTACTTTTGTTTGGAATGACGAGAAATCTAGGATTAACCCGATTAACCATGACGGTATTATGAAAGTTGAGGCATTAAAAAAACGACTGGAGAGAAATCGCCCTATGACTACAATCACGATTCGTATTCCCGAAGATGTGATTGAAGATTTAAAGCGGGTTGCACCTTTGCTTGGTTTCTCAGGTTATCAACCTTTGATGCGTGCTTACATTGGACAAGGGCTGCGTGCGGATTTGGAGCGTCTAGAGGGAGATACAATTTCTGCTCTTGTTGCTAGTTTGAAGCGTCATGGTGTGAGTGATGAAGTGCTGCAAGAAGCGTTGAGTGAAGTGACTCCGCGTTAGTCTAGGTTTTCGGCCTTCTAGGTTGAGTTAAGCGAAACAATACGGGGTCGAAAATGGCTCAATTCGATTGAAAAAGCGAAACCCAACCACCCCAACGGTTATTCTTAGTTGGGTGTAAAGCACCTTATCTGAGGTTAAAATTTATTCTTTCTAATTGTTGCTAGAAATGGGTTATGATGTTTATGCGTTTAGGGGCTAAAGGAGAAAAATCATGGTACGTTGGTCACTAACCGAATCAGCTTTAGGACAAAAAGGCGCAAAAAAGGGATACTTTGAAGAAACGTCACAAAGACTGAGCTTTGAAGAAACCGTGGATTCTGTCCAAGAACGTAACTTGCGTTATTCCGAGGAAGAAATCGAAGAATCTATCAATGAGGCTATCCGAGAAACTCGTGCTGCGTCTCGTTCTTGATACTAATATTCTAATTTCTGCACTGTTACGCAAAAACACACCGCCTTATCTTCTTTATACAGCTTATCCCTACCTAGGATGAAAATAATTATAAATTTCCTTAGCTAATTGTTCCCCAATTCCTGTCACCTGTTGCAATTGTTCTAGGGAAGCTTCGCGAATATAATCCAGAGAATGAAAATGAGCTAATAAATCTTTTTGTCGCTTAAAACCTAAACCCGGTATCTCATCAAGACGGGAACGGCGACTTTTTTGCATCCTTTGTTGTCGGTGAAAGCTAACAGCAAAGCGGTGCGCTTCATCCCTGACTCGACGCAATAATTGCACTCCGGGTTGTTCCTTATCTGTCTCTAAAGGAGAGGATTCCCCGGGTAAAAAAATCTCCTCTCTCTGTTTAGCTAAACTAACAACTTTTACCTGTTCTAATAAATTCATCTCCCCTAAAACTGTCACCACTGCCGATAATTGTCCTTTTCCCCCATCAATCATGACCAAATCGGGAAAATCATCACTTTCGGCAATATTATCGGGATTTTCGGCATAACGACGGAAACGCCGGCGAATTACTTCTGCTAAACTGGCAAAATCATCGGAATGGCCGATTTTAACCTCGGGATTTTTGATTTTATAGTGACGATAATGTTGATTAGCGGCCACCCCATCGATAAACACCACTGAGGATGCCACTGCATTGGAACCCTGAATATGAGAAATATCATAACCCTCGATGCGGTGCGGCAGTGCCGGTAAATCGAGAATTACCGCTAAATCCTGCAAAGACTGTAAATCCCGGTCGGCGCTTCTTTTCGTCTTTTCTAACTCATAAAGAGCGTTTTTCTCGACCATAGCTAATAAATCCGCTTTGCTTTGCCGTTGGGGGACAGTTAACTCGACTTTGCGACCTTTTTTTTCCCTTAACCACCCCGCTAACACCTCACCTTCCGGTAATTCGCAGGGTAACAGGATTTCGCTGGGAATTTCCACCCCTTCCACCGATAAATAATGTTCTTCCAGGACTTTTTGCAGGATTTCTCCCTCGTTTGCTGACTGACTATCGGCAAAAAATCCCAAACGTCCCACCAAACGACCGGAACGCACCTGGAATAATTGTATGCAACAATGCTGCTCGTCCTTGGCTAAAGCGATCGCGTCCCGGGATACGGTATCATCAGGTAAAGAGACTTTTTGATCGGTATTAAGGGCCTGTAATCCGCGAATTTGATCCCTAATCGTGGCCGCTTGTTCAAAATCTAGGTTTTCCGAGGCTGCGAGCATCTTTGTCGCTAATTTGTCTAATAATTCCCCCGTCCTTCCCTGAAAAATCATCGCTACTTTCTCCAAGGTTTCTCGATAATCTTGGGGACTAATTAATTTTTGACAAACCCCCGGACAACGACCGATATCATAATTTAAACAGGGACGGTCTTTAAACAGAGGTTGGGGACGTTGACGCAGGGGAAAAGTGCGTTTAATTAGGTGTAAAGTGTAGCGCAGCAGCCTGGTATCGACGTAGGGACCATAATAACGGTCTTTTTGGTTATTTATGCTCCGTTTGCGGGTAATAAAAATGCGCGGGTAGGTTTCCGACCAAGTAATACAAATGTATGGATATTTTTTATCGTCCTTGAGGAGAGTATTAAAATGGGGCTGATGTTGTTTAATTAGATTAGCTTCCAGGGCCAAAGATTCTGCTTCCGTGTCGGTGACGATAAATTCAATTTCCGTCACCTGTCGCACCATCAAAGCAATGCGGGGACTGAGGGGTTGACTGGGACGAAAATAGGAACGGACTCTAGACCGGAGTTTTTTGGATTTACCGATGTAGAGAATTTCGCCATTTTGGTCGCGCAGGAAGTAAACCCCCGGTTCGAGGGGGATTTCCCGAAGACGATTTTCTAGGCGATCGAGGTCTTGGATTAGGGTAGAGTTAAGATTATTCCCGAACATCTTTTTATATTAGACAAAAAAATTACGCCAGTGGGTATTAGCTGACGTTTGGCAAGATATTTAGGGCAAATCTTCACAAAAATTAATATGCTTCCGATTCGATTTGCTTAATCGGGACGAAACATTCTCCAGGGAGTAGAATCGGTTTATTGTTAAAAATCAATTGGCCGCGATGATTGTCGCGGTTAATAGCGACACCGAAAGGACGTTTACTAACTCTGCTATTGAGGGTACAGTAGATGCGATAAATGCGTCTGGCTGCCCTTAAGACAGTAGGATCTAACAAAATTGGGATTTCCATATCGACACGCTGTTGTTCTGTTTTCTGGGATAGGGCCACCATCTCACTCGTCTCCCCACGATTAAATTGACGTATTTATTAAATCAATGGTATATGACGATTTCCGAATTTGTCACTTTTGTTAGGATTCTAAAACTTTCAGGATGGCCTGGCCCATAGCTTGGCATCCCACTAGGGTCATACCTTCTGAGAAAATATCTCCAGTACGATAACCAAACTCTAAGACTTTTTCGACGGCTTTTTCCAGTGCTGCTGCCGCTAAAGGCTGATTTAGCCCATATCTTAACATCATAGCAGCACTGAGAATCTGGGCGATCGGATTGGCCTTATCTTGGCCGGCGATATCCGGGGCCGAACCGTGGACGGGTTCAAAAACTCCCACCCCAGCAGTCCCTAAACTAGCGGAGGGTAACATTCCGATACTACCGGTTAACATGGCCGCTTCATCGGAGAGAATATCACCGAATAAATTGCCCGTGACGATAGTATCAAATTGTTTGGGGGCCCGGACTAACTGCATGGCCGCGTTATCGACGTAGAGATGGGAAAGTTCTACATCGGGATAATTAGCGGCGATTTTCGTCATCCGGTCGCGCCAGAGTTGGGAAACATCAAGAACATTAGCTTTATCGACGGAACAGAGTTTCTTGCCGCGTTTTTGGGCAATTTCAAAGGCCACCTTAGCGATGCGGTCCACCTCCGATTCCAAGTAAACCATGGTATTTACACCGCATTTTTCTCCCGTTTCCGTCTCAAAAATCCCCTTCGGTTGACCGAAATAAACACCCCCGGTCAATTCCCGGACCACCATGATATCCACTCCCTCGATAATCTCCCGTTTGAGACTAGAAGCGTCAATTAATTGCGGAAAAATGGTGGCAGGACGTAAATTAGCAAAAAGACCTAAACCGGATCTTAAGCCTAATAATCCCGTTTCTGGCCTTTGCTGCCGAGGCAAATTATCCCATTTATAACCCCCAATAGCAGCCAGGAGAACAGCATGACTATTTTTACAGGCGCTCAGGGTTGCTTCGGGGAGAGGATTGCCGGTTTCATCAATGGCTGCCCCTCCAATTAAAGCGGTTTGGAAGTCAAACTGGAGGTCAAATTTTTTACCGATGACTTTCAGTATCTCTACGGTGACAGCGAGGATTTCCGGCCCGATGCCATCGCCGGGTAGTAGGGTAATGCGATACTGTTGCGTCATAGTTCTAGAACGGTAAAATAGGTCAGACTCTTGATTATAACATAGTTAGGTGGGCTTTTTTCTCCTAAAAATGTCAATCTTTGCCAGAAAAACCGGGGAACCGCCGCGGAATTAGCTAAGGAAATTCTCGATCCTCCGGTATTAATTAAACAGGCAGTTAATCCCCGATAACTACACTAATTCCACATGGGAATCATCCCCAATCATAAAGCGTAAAGCTTTTGGACGTTGGGGAGCAATTTCTAATTTTGCCCGTCGTCCAATCACACTATCAACTATGCGCTGATGAATGCCAATAATCGTGGCATCTTTGAGAATTACACTGTGTTCTATGTCGGCATCGATTAATTTTGTGCCATTAGCTATACTGCTGTAGGGACCGATAAAACAATTCTCAATGTGACAATTTTCTCCAATAATGACAGGGCCGCGAATGGTACTATTAATAATTTTACTACCCTGGCCAATTTGTACCCGTCCGATCACCTGACTATTAGGATCAATTTCTCCTAGTAAAGCGATTTCTAGACTGGTATCAAGGATAATCCGATTTGCTTCTAATAAATCATCTTTTTTACCCGTATCTAACCACCAACCCAGTAGTTTATTCGCTTCTACTGCTTTGTTTTGGTTGATTAATTCTTGGATAGCGTCGGTAATTTCTAACTCACCCCGGCCCGAAGGTTGAATAGATGCGATCGCTTGATGAATGGTGGGAGCAAAAAAATAAATCCCCACTAAAGCTAAATTTGAGGGGGGTTCTTTGGGTTTTTCGACTAAGTATAAAACTTTGCCAGTTTCATCTACTTTTGCCACCCCAAAAGCACTAGGATTAGACACTTTTCGCAGGAGAATTAAAGCATCAAGAGACTGTTGATGAAAAGACTCTAAAAAGGGCGATAAATCATCCTCAATTAGGTTATCACCCAAGTACATAATAAAGGAGGAATCTCCTAGGAAAGATTGGGCAGTTTTGACCGCGTGAGCTAATCCAGCAGGTTGATCTTGGCGAATATAAGTTATCTTAGCGCCAAACTGTTCACCACTGCCCGTGGTCTGACGAATTTCTTCCCCAGTTTCGGGACTGATAATAATGCCAATATCGGTAATTCCTGCGGCCACAATTGACTCGATTCCATACCATAAAATCGGTTTATTGGCCACGGGAACTAACTGTTTTGCCCCAGTATAAGTTAGGGGACGTAACCTCGTACCTTTACCACCGGATAAAATTAGTGCTTTCATAGTTTTAAAGATTAAATAGTTGGTTGAGCATAGCTTTGAGAGAATCTCGCCAATAGGGAGGAATATAACCCAATTGTTGCGAGATTTTTTGACCAGAAAGAACCGAATAGGCCGGACGCACTGCTGGGGTAGGATATTCAGCAGTAGTAATGGGAATTACTCTCTGAATTTTTAAGGAAATACCGCTTATTTTTGCCTCCTCAAAAATCGCTTTAGTTAAATCAAACCAACTGGCAACACCGCTATTAGTAAAATTATAGATTCCTGTGGGATTATCGACATTAATTAGAAGCTGAGTAATGGCCGTGGCGATATCTTTTGCCCAAGTGGGACTTCCCACCTGATCAACAACTACTTTTAACTCCTCTCTTTCCTTGCCTAATCTCAGCATAGTTTTGACAAAATTACTTTTACCATAACTGCCGTAAACCCAAGCAGTCCGCAGGATAATTGCCTGAGAATTAACAGTTTTAATCTCCTCTTCTCCCCTTAACTTTGATTGTCCATAAACCCCTAAAGGATTAGTTAGATCGGTTTCTAGATAGGGGGTATTTTTCCGACCATCAAAGACATAATCTGTGGAAATATGGAGAAATTTAGCTTGAATTTTCTCGGCAGATTCCGCCATGATTTTCGGAGCTATAGCATTGATATAATAGGCTAAATCTGGCTCGGTTTCGGCTTTATCCACTGCCGTATAAGCGGCGGCATTAACCAGATAATCGGGGTGAATTTCCCTAATTAACTGGCTGATTTTTTCCGAGTTAGTTAAATCTAGTTCTTCTCGACCGATACTAATAACTTCACCCAAGGATTGTAAAGTTACTTGTAACTCTTGTCCCACTTGACCTTTAGCACCAATTAGTAAAACTTTTTTCATCGTCTTTAGGGGAAAATTTCCACGGATTTAAAGGGTTGTCCAGCTTGGTCTTTAGGGGAGAGAATCGGGGGAATCTCTAGAGGCCAATCAATCCCTAAATCAGCATCATTCCATAAAATGGTTTTTTCGTACTGGGGATAATAATAATTAGTGGTTTTGTAGAGAAATTCGGCTCGTTCAGAGAGAACTAGAAAGCCATGGGCAAAACCTTCGGGAACCCAGAAAATCCGTTTATTTTCCGCACTTAAAACACAGCCTACCCATTGCCCAAAAGTGGGGGAACTTTGACGCGCATCCACCGCCACATCAAAAACACTACCGCTCACCACTCGCACCAGTTTACCCTGGGGATTGGGGATTTGATAGTGCAATCCTCGCAGGACATTTTTTAGGGACATAGAGTGATTATCCTGGACAAAAGTGGTATTAACCCCAGTTTTTTCTCGAAAATCTTTCTGATTAAAACTCTCCAAGAAAAAACCTCGATCGTCTCCGTAAACTTGCGGTTCAATGATTAAAACATCAGGAATTTCCGTGGGAATAACTTTCATAAAATCGGAGACAAGATAACTTTTGCGGGTAGTCTAGCACAAAAGAGTATTTTTTTCTAAAGTTTTTTATTAATCTTTCCCGGGTAACTGAACAATGATAAGATGAGCCTAACTTAGTCAGAGCATAAACGACGTGGTACAAGTCTCTACACACACCGCTACTCAATCTATCCCCGTGGAGGGAGAAGCCTTAAAAAACTGGTTACAGACTAGGGCTAATCAGATTATCGCTGGCGATCGACTCAGTAAGCAAGAGGCCCTAGCTTTAACTGCGATCGAAGGTCAGGAAAATATTTTCAGCTTATGTGAGGCTGCCGATCGCATTCGTCAGGCCTGTTGTGGTAATACGGTGGATTTATGTAGCATTATCAACATAAAATCGGGAAGTTGTTCGGAAAATTGCAGTTTTTGTTCCCAATCCGCCCACCATCCCGGTCAAGATTCGCCTATCTACGGTTTAAAAAGTCGCGAGGAAATCGTCACCCATGCGAAAGCGGCAGCCGACGCGGGGGCCAAACGTTTCTGTTTAGTTAGTCAAGGCCGGGGATTAAAGTATAATAGCCCTAAATCGCAGGAATTCGAGGAAATACTGGCCACAGTTCAAGAAATCATCGAAACAGCCAAGATTAAACCCTGTTGCGCCTTGGGAGAGTTAACCCTTGCCCAAGCGCAGGCCTTAAAAGAAGCTGGAGTTACCCGTTATAATCACAATCTGGAAGCTTCCGAGAATTTTTATCCTAACGTCGTCTCCACCCACAGTTGGCAGGATCGGGTAGAAACGGTAAAAAACCTGAAAGCGGCGGGAATTCAAGCTTGTACGGGGGGAATTATCGGTATGGGGGAAAGTTGGACCGATCGCATTGATTTAGCTTTTTCCTTGGCGGAATTAGCAGTGGAATCCGTGCCGATTAACCTATTAAACCCCAGAAGTGGCACCCCTTTAGGTCATTTACCCAAACTAGACCCTTTTACTGCTCTAAAAGCGATCGCTATTTTCCGGTTTATCTTACCCCAACAAATCCTCCGTTATGCCGGGGGACGAGAGGCAGTGATGGGAGAATTGCAAAATCTGGGGCTAAAATCGGGAATTAATGCTATGCTGATTGGGCATTATTTGACCACTCTAGGACAACCCCCCCAACAGGATCAGGCGATGTTGGCTGATCTTAGTTTAATAGGAGGAGAAGCCCCCATCCCCGGTGAATACCAACCCCAACAGGCAACCTAAATCACGTCGAGGACGAGGCTCTCCGCCCCGGCGCACTTCCGCATCGGTTCCCAATGAGTTAATCTGGGCCTTGATTGGTTTGTTGCTGACAATTTTTAGTACATTTGTTCCAGTAAGCCTAGCTAGTTGGTCGGCTACGGGTCTATCTTCGCAAAAACTAGGCATAACTTACCAAATTGGGGCAGTATTGTTAACGGGCTGTCTGGGGGGCAAAAATGCCGGGCTTCTTGCCCAGGTGGCCTATATTTTTCTCGGTTTAACTTGGTTGCCTGTGTTTGCTCAGGGTGGGGGAATGGGTTATCTGAAAGAACCCAGTTTTGGCTATATTTTAGGCTTTATGCCGGGAGCATGGCTGTGTGGTTGGTTGGCTTTTCGCTGGCGCGCCAAGATAGAAACCCTAGCTTTAAGTGCCTTTGCCGGTTTGTTAGTGATTCATCTGTGCGGTTTATTATATATGCTGGGATTGTCGATTTTTCAGCCCCAAGCCGGTCAAATCACCTTTCCCGATAGTTTGCCCACCCTATTTATGAATTATTCAGTCTGGCCATTTTTAGGGCAATTAGTAGTAATTTGTGTGGTGGTAATTATTGCTTTTTTCTTCCGTAAATTATTATTTTATTGATGCCACAGCCAATGTTAAAAAAGAATCGCTGGTTTTGGATAGTGGCGGTTATCGGTCTAATTTTAGACCAAGTAACTAAGTATATAACCGTGCAGAGTTTTGAGCAAATCGGTGATACTTTCCCGATTATTCCGGGGGTTTTTCATTTCACCTATGTGATTAATACTGGTGCGGCTTTTAGTGCTTTTCGGGGCGGTGTTGGTTGGCTAAAATGGCTATCCTTATTGGTTAGTTTGGCATTAATGGCTTTTGCTTACTTTGGACCGCATTTAAATCGTTGGGAACAATTAGCCTACGGTTTCATTTTAGCAGGGGCTTTCGGCAATGGTATCGATCGCTTTTTGTTTGGTTATGTGGTGGATTTTCTCGATTTTAGATTGATTAATTTTCCTGTTTTTAATCTGGCCGACGTTTTTATTAATATCGGGATTATTTGCCTATTAATTTCTAACTTTCCCCACAAGTCAAGGGTCCTGTAGGGGCGAAGCATTCGGGCGATAATCAGAATGCTTCGCCCTTACTTGTTCTGTTCAAAAAAATTGGGGATTTAGTATTATATTCCTGGAGTCCTGATCATTTAAATATTTTGGAAATCTAGATAATTCCTGTTGAGTACCAATCATTTTGACCTCTGGAAAAAAACTTATAAGCTATTAAGTAGGTGGGTGGAATTAAATATAAGATGAACGTAGGTTGGGTTGAAGCATGAAACCCAACGCCCGATTATGTTACGCTACCGCTAACCCATCCTACAAATAATTGTGCCTCCCTACTTATTCCTGTTTTTTATCGGTGCTGGGTGGATGCCAACCTCCCTGAATCCATAATCGACGAACTTTAACGATAAAACCTTCATTATGATTATCATCATTTAAGTCCAAACGTTCAATAGTTGCCCTAGCGATGGGAGTGAGTCCCACTATTTTTAAAGCATCTGGTGTCCAGATAAAATGTTCTTGCCAATGCTGTTGGCGCGGATTGAATATTTCTACTTCTTGTTCTGTTTTCGGATCAATTGCCTTGATAAAATTGTAGCGATATCTGTTACATCTTTGGCAAGCTAAAGCTAAGTTTGCCAATTCATCTTTGCCTCCTAAAGATTTGGGCTGAATGTGATCTACTTCAAATAGTGCGGCACTAATTTCTTCTGAAGAATGACAGTATTCACACAGATAGTTGGCTCTTGCTCGGACTTGTAATCGAGTGGTGATACTAATCATTTAGATTCAGCAACTATTCTCGCATTTAAGAGCGTGAAAATCTCGTTTAACTCTAAAATACCGGCTAATTCTGCGGTTTCTTGAGAATTAAGTTGGGAATTTTTTTCTAGTTCCCGTAGTTCCTCTAATCGACACTGCAATTCCTCAGTGAATTTAAAGAGATAATTTTCCCTTACTGGCGATAGCTTAATTCCTTTTTCAATCCAAGAAGAGGGCTTGACCATCAGTTGAGTTAACATCACTTTCTCCCTAACTTTAATCCCTAACCTAATCCTAACACGATTATTTATCCTCGATCGGGTGAGCGATGCCCACCCGAAAAACTATGCTTCTGTTTGAGAATTAGAGCGATCGAATTTACTAACTAACTGAGGATTTTCTGACCAAGCATCGATAACACTCATATTACCATTGAGAAAATTCTGTTTAATAGCGCGGCGTTGAATTTTGCCGCTGGCAGTTTTGAGAATTGTTCCCGATTTAGCCAAAACAATGGCATGGGTCATAATTTCGTGTTCTTCGGCGATTTCCTGACGGATATCGGCGATTAATTTGGCCGTATCTAACTCACCGCTGCGACGTTCTAATTCCTGGACAATAACTAACTGTTCTTCCCCGTTATCTTCAATGGAAAAAGCGGCGCCATAATCGGGACGAAAAACCTCATTAAGATGCTGTACTGACCATTCTAAATCCTGGGGATAATGATTACTACCACGGACAATAATTAAATCCTTAATCCTTCCCGTGATATACAATTCCCCATCGAGAAGAAAACCTAAATCTCCGGTGCGTAAAAACGGTCCTTCTCCCGTATCAGCAAGATAAGCTTGAAAAGTTTCTTTGGTTGCGTCTTCCCGTTGCCAATATCCAGCGGCCATACTGGGGTCACTGGCCCAAATTTCGCCCACTTCATCGGCTGCACAAAGGGTGAAAGTATCGGGATTAACCATAGCTATACGGGTATCACAGACGCGATGACCACAACTGGGGACATATCTAACTCCCGTGGTTCGATCGGAGCCTACAGGGACAATTTTACCGCGTTCGTAGGCGGTGGCATCCAAAGCGGTGATAATTGGGGTGGTTCCCTTGGGTTTATTGGAAATCAAGAGGGTATATTCAGCTAATCCGTAGGCAGGGGCGAAAGTTTGCCAAGAAAAGCCATAATCTGCAAAAGTATCGACAAATTTGGCCATAACCTTTGGGTTAATCGGTTCGGCGGCATTTCCCGCAGCCTGCCAACTGCTCAGGTCTAATTCCGCTAAATCGGCAGCTTTAATCCTACGAGTACAAAGATCATAGGCGAAGTTGGGGGCTTGACTATGAGTAACTTTGTACTTAGTAATATTTTTTAACCACTGCATCGGACGCTTAATAAAAGCAAAGGGAGACATCAGATAGCAGGGTGTACCGTTGTAGAGGGGGACGGTGATACCTTCGACTAACCCGTAATCATGAAAATAGGGCATCCAAGTGAGGGTAACGCTATCCGGTTCGTAACCACAAGCTTTTTGCAAGTAACCGCAATGGTGCATCAGATTAAAATGACTTAGCATCACCCCTTTGGGGATATTAGTCGAACCGGAGGTATATTGCAGATAAGCAAGCGCCGATTTATCCACCTGGGGATCTTGCCATTGGTCCGCCAGGGAAATATCAATGCTTTCGGTAGTAATCCATTTCATTTGGTCGAATTCTGGGAATTCTTCCTTAACACCTTCAATAAGAGTCAGAATACTTTCGGTAACTAGGGCAAAGGTGGCATTAGCATCCTTGACAATTGCCCGTAAACGGGGCAGAGTGCGCTTAAGTCGTCCTGATTCCGGTGGGGGGACGGGAATGGCAATCACTCCCGCATAAAGACAACCACAAAAAGCGGCCACTACTTCTAAACTTTGAGGATAGAGTAACAGGGCCCGTTCTCCTTGAGCTTGGTATTTTTGCAAATAGGCGGCGATTGCTCTTGCTTGGCGATCGAGTTCACTGTAGGTTAAAGGTGGGGTTTCTTTTTTACCATCAATCAGAAAAGTGTAGGCATGGCCGTCCGGTTGTGTCGTGGCGCGGTAACGTAAGAGTTCTACTAGGGTTGCGGGTTGAATTGGGGTTTCAGTCATCGTTGTTATCGGGCTTATTGGCGCTATTGTATAGAAGTTTTAACATATTTGCCCATGGCGCTAGGATAAAGTGCCGAAGGCGATCGGTCAAGGTATAGGATTAAGTTAGGTTAAAATCCCGCCCTGCCTTATCTCTGCAATTGTGAGAAAAAGCTATAATTAATCAATCCTAAAATACCGGGAAAAAGTCATGACAGCCCTAGACATGATCCCAGATGTCACCTATCCCCCCACAGATTTATGGAGTGATGAACCACCCTTGGCAAGTGATCTACACCTGCAACAGATCATCATTCTCCTTAGTTGTCTAGAATTATTATGGCGCGAGAGGAGTGATTACTACGCTTCGGGAAATCTAACCATCTACTACAAAGCGGAACAACTAAAAAAACGTGATTTCTGTGGTCCTGATTTTTTTGTGGTTTTAGATACCGAAAAACGTCCCCGCAAAAGTTGGGTAGTTTGGGGAGAACAGGGTAAATATCCCGATGTAATTGTCGAGATTCTCTCCGATTCTACGGCCAATATTGACCGCAAGAACAAGAAAACTCTCTATCAGAATACCTTTCGCACTCCTAATTATTTTTGGTTCGATCCTAATACGTTAGAATTACAAGGATTTAGACTAATTGAGGGACAATATCAAGCCATTTCTCCCAATGAACAGGGTTATCTGTGGAGTGAACAGTTAGGATTATATTTAGGGATATTTGACCGTAAACTGCGTTATTTTACCGCCGATGGTCAATTAGTCCCCACTCCTCAAGAAGCGGAATTACAGCAAAGACAGGCAAAAGAACAGGCTCTTTTAGAAAAAGAACAGGCTCTTTTAGAAAAAGAAAGGGAACGACAAGCCAAGGAAAAATTGGCACAAAAATTGCGAGAATTAGGCATCGATCCCGATACAATTTAGGGGAAATCTGATCAGTAGGGTTTGAAGACAAAATAACAAACCCTGCTATAAGATTAAAAAACAAATTTATTTTCTAGCAACTATGGTGACAGCAGCGCCCCTAGTGGGTGTAATTATGGGCAGTGATTCCGACTTACCCACCATGAAAGAAGCGATCGCAGTTTTAGAGGTTTTTCAGATTAGCCACGAAGTCGCCATCGTCTCGGCCCATCGTACCCCCGAAAAAATGTTTGAATACGGCAAAAACGCTCATTTAAGGGGAATAAAAGTGATTATCGCCGGAGCCGGCGGCGCTGCCCATTTACCCGGGATGGTAGCATCTCTAACCCCCTTACCCGTGATTGGGGTTCCCGTAGTCACGCGCACTTTACAAGGGTTAGACTCTCTCTATTCAATTGTACAGATGCCCGCAGGCATTCCCGTGGCCACGGTGGCGATCGGTAATGCCAAAAATGCCGGACTTTTAGCGGTTCAAATTCTCGCCACTGGTAATACTGATCTTTTAGAGCAAGTTATCGCCTATCGTCAATCCCTCACCGATTCCGTCCTCGAAAAACAAAGCAATCTTCAACGACTAGGCTATCAAGACTATCTAGGGCAGAGTTCACCTAAGTAGGGTAGATTGAGAAAAGATTAAGTAACAAATTATGAAGTAATTATGCGTTGGATCACCGCTTGTGTATTGAGTCTATTGCTCTTTTTTGCCCTACCCATAGCGGCTTATGCCGATAGCCCGACTATTAGCGAAGAACAGATTAGAGAAGGGGAAGTTATCGCCGAAAAAGCCCTAGAAGCCACAGAAAAAGGGGATTACGCCCAGGCCGAAAGCTATTGGACCGAATTAGTCGCCAAATTCCCCACTAACCCCGCCGTCTGGAGTAATCGCGGCAATGCCAGAGTCAGCCTCAATAAATTAGAGGATGCGATCGCTGATTTTAACCAAGCGATCGCCATTGCCCCCGATGCCCCCGATCCCTACCTCAATCGTGGCACCGCTTTAGAAGGAGAAGGTAAATATCAAGAAGCGATCGCCGATTATAATAAAGTTTTAGAACTAGATCCCAATGATGCCTTTGCCTATAACAATCGCGGCAACGCTGAGGGCGGTTTAGGGGATTGGGAAGCCGCCGTCAAAGACTATCGCCAAGCCACCCAACTAGCCCCGAATTTTGCCTGGGCGCAAGCTAATCTGGCGCTGGCCCTGTACGAATTGGGCAGATATCCAGAAGCAGTCCAAAAAATGCGGAATATTGCCCGCAAATACCCCATGTTTCCCGATGTCAGAGCCGCCTTAAGTGCCGTTTTATGGACTCAAGGACAACAGGGAGAGGCGGAAAGCAATTGGGTAGCCGCCGTCGGCATGGATACCCGCTATCAAGACCTCGATTGGGTAAAAAGCGTGCGCCGTTGGCCGCCAAATATGGTTCTAGCCTTAGATAAGTTTCTCAACTTAAAGTAAAGAAGGACTAAATATTAACTTTTCTGGCAGTAGCGGGACTGAGGGGCAAATTATCTGGAAATCCGCGACTAAGATACAGTTGAGATGTGCTGGATTGTACTGCATTTAAACTGCGTCGGGGGAGTTTTAGTACAAATGCTCAAACTTCCTCGACCCAGTTCTGGCTCTCCCAACTACGGTGGGGGTAAATTATCATTTCTGGACGACCAGCCACTGTTCCCCGTTCCCCAAAAAGAAAACTGGCTCTCTTGGATTTGGTGGGTAAAATGTATTCTAAGATACATTGCCCCTAGCGAGGGGGTGGAACAAACCACAAAGACACAAAGGACACAAAGATCGATCGATCCTATGTAAGTTAAACTGGTCGCAACGCGCTCGCTACGCGAGATCACACAGAACCTAGAAGAGCCGAAAACTTTGCACCTTACCATTAAGATAACTGCTTTATCTGCAATGGCCTTTTTTACTCTCACTCACATTAACCATGACCGAGCCAACCCAATTAAACTATCACGATACCTATTCTTGTCCCGTCTGTCGCCATGGTAAAATTGCCGCTTTACCCCTCATGGAAGCCTATGCTTGTAACTTTTGTCAACACATTTTTACTGCTAATTTAGAACAACAAGTTTTAAAAATGGCCGATAGTCAATTACCCTTAACTTGGTATTGGAATGGTAAGTATTGGCAGGGTTTACCGAGAGAAGGAATGGAGATAGCAGGTTTTTACTTAATTATCGGTTTAGGATTTGTGATTTTTCCCACAGCAATTGTGGCTACGGGAGCCTATCTTTTTCCTCCAATCGAGGGGAGTCCTTTGTCATGGGTGCCTCTATTTTGGTCGATTTTAACCTTTATTTGCCATGCTATTTGTTTACTCTGGTTAATTATCGAATATTATCAGTTTCCCGTTAATATGTATCTACGCGCCTTGGCTCGTCGTTGGCAAAATTCTTTGGTCACTAGGTTATTATCCTAGGAAACATTCAATCCCAGAAAGGGGAGCAGGAAGTGGGGTGTAGGGTGTGGGGAATTGGGGAAATGGGGAAATGGGGAAATGGGGAAATGGGGAAATGGGGAAATGGGGAAATGGGGAAATGGGGAAATGGGGAAATGGGGAGAATAAATAAAAATAATCTCCTGACTACTGATAACTGATGACTGATGACTGATGACTGATAACTGATAACTGATAACTGATAACTGATAACTGATAACTGATAACTGATAACTGATAACTGATAACTGATAACTGATAACTGATAACTGATAACTGATAACTGATAACTGATAACTGATAACTGATAACT
>NZ_JAPZSR010000120.1:0-1477 GCF_027531875.1 Microcystis sp. LE19-84.1B
GAAATTCAGCAGGGGGGAATGATGAGTTTGGCCCTACAAAAAGCCAATGTTTTCCCAGCTTTGGCCATTCAAATGATTAGTATTGGGGAGGAAACGGGAGAATTAGATGCCATGATGATGAAAGTGGCGGATTTCTACGAAGATGAGGTGGAACAGGCCATTAAAGCTTTAACCAGTATCATTGAACCCTTGATGATGATTGGTGTTGCGGGGATGGTGGGAATTATTCTTCTGTCTATGTACTTGCCCATGTTTAAAATCTTCGATGCCTTGGGATAAGTTTAGAGGACTCATTTCCGTTATCAGTTAGTCGTCGGTAGCTTGAAATCAGAAAAATTTTAATTTTCATCTCCCTTTATTTGATTAGGTGAATCTGTGTCTTACGAAACTTTATTAGCGGAATACAGCTGTCGTGAAGGGGCGATCGAATTATTGCGACAATATCGCCCCTATTTAGAGTTAATTCCTAGTCTGCGTCGTCCTGAAGAGAGTTTAATTACTATTCCCTTGCCCTTGGTCAGAATTCGTCCATCTTCTGGCCTTGAATCTAGAAAGACGGTACAATTAGCCTGTGATTTGGCGATTCTGATGTGTGATCCGGAATGGAAAATTAAATTAGGTTCAGAAATCCTGATTTTTATCCATCGTCCGGGGGAAGATTTTTCTGATTTGTTGAAACGCTGGCGCGAAACCCAAATCTGTTTAGATAAAGAATATGAATGGTTAATGCCCCCCAGAGAACAACATATGTTTAGTGAAGGTGCAGAAAAAATTCATCCTTTATTTGTGGTTTTTGATCAAACGGACGAGAGAATAAAAAAGGGTTTAAGAGGGGCTTTTTTACCGATGGTTGTTCAAAATTATCGGCCAGCTTTGATTGATGATTCCTTAGAATTAGTCGATCAAGATTAGCTGACTCTCTTAAGTAGGGTCTGCTGAAAAAGTTTTTCGTGGGGACAGGGTGTGACCCCCCCCAACCCCCCACCCCCCCTGCCCCCCCGACATCGGGGGGGTCGGGGGGGCAGGTGGGGTGTAGGGTTTTAGCGATTTTGAGGGGGTCAATTACCTAATTTTCAGGGAAAAAGTCCCGGAATTTTCCCCCCGATCACTCCCAGATCTGGTACTTTTTGATTGACAAAAAGTCTAAAAGTCTTACCCAACAAGGTTTTTAGATTTATTCAGCCAACCCTACTTAGTTTAGTATAAAGGGAACAGTTGACGATGGTTAAGCCCCTAAAATCAAGCGCTGACGATGAAAATTCAGCAGCGAAAGTTCTTGGCCAGAAACCCTTTCTAACATCTCGACGATATGATCGGGCTGTAGTAAAGTGCCATCATTGCGACAACTGCCCACATAGCACAAAACGGCTTGTTTGTCAACAGTTTTTAACTCTAATTCATATAATTGTTCTCGCAGATTAATCGTGACTTTTTTGCCGGATTTGGTGGTTTTTTCCCGTTCCATCACCGTTGCTTG
>NZ_JAPZSR010000356.1:0-6648 GCF_027531875.1 Microcystis sp. LE19-84.1B
ACCTTTACAACAAGGGTTAAGACATTTACAAACAGCTTTTACTAATTTCTTTGCTGGTCGTACTAAGTATCCTAACTTTAAGAAAAAACATCAGGGAGGAAGTGCCGAATTTACCAAATCTGCTTTTAAATTTAAAGACAAACAAATCTATTTAGCTAAATGCACAGAACCCTTACCTATTCGATGGTCAAGACAAATACCAGACGGATGTGAACCAAGTACAGTAACAGTCAGATTACATCCCTCAGGACGTTGGCATATCTCAATAAGATTTGATGACCCAACGATTAAGCCTTTACCAGTAACAGATAAAGCCATTGGAATTGACTTAGGAATTAGTAGCCTTGTGATTACCAGCGATGGTGACAAAGTATCTAATCCCAAGCATTTTAAGAAACATTATCGGAGACTGCGAAGAGCATCGGAAAAATCTTTCTAGAAAACAGAAAGGGTCAAAAAATCGGGAAAAAGCAAGAATCAAAGTAGCCAAGATTCACGCTCAAATTACCGATAGCAGAAAAGACCATTTACATAAGCTAACCACTCAATTAGTTCGTGAAAACCAAACGATTGTAGTTGAGAATTTAGCCGTTAAGAATATGGTCAAAAACCCGAAATTATCTCAGGCAATATCTGATGTAAGCTGGGGAGAAATAACCCGACAATTAGCCTATAAATGCCGTTGGTATGGGAGAAACTACATCGAAATAGATAGATGGTTTCCTAGCTCTAAAAGGTGTAGTAATTGCGGGTATATTGCCCTTGAAAATGCCGTTAAATGTTCGAGAATGGGACTGTCCAGACTGTGGGACACACCATGACCGAGATATTAACGCCAGTAAAAATATTTTGGCCGCAGGGCTTGCGGTGTCAGTCTGTAGAGCGACCATAAGACCAGAACAGAGTAAATCTGTTAAGGCAGGTGCGGAACCCCGCAAGGGAAAGAAGCAGAAACCTAAATCGTGAGGTTTGGGAATCGCCGTCCGTTTTACGGCGGCGAGGATGTCAATCTATCACCCAATTACGCAATACTGCCCTCGCCCAAGGACTTCTCAGCGCGGCGGGATTAGACACAAAAACTTGGGTACAATTGGGAGTCAATCTCGCCTATAATCTGCCCAATAGTCGCAAGGATGAATTAGAAGCAGACCGACTGGGTTTAAACAATCTAGCTGAGGCCGGTTATGCAGCCAAAGCCATGATCTCCTTTATGGGAAAATTAGCACAACAAGGCGGTTCTACCCCGACAATTCTCAGCACCCATCCTGCTACCGGCGATCGGATTTTGGCACTGCAAAAACAGCTTAATTCCCTTAATAACAAGCAGAATCAAGGTTTAGACGGGGATTATTACCAATTGCAGCTTCGTTCTCTCCGCTAATCATACAATTTCCCGAAAGGATAAAAACTCGGCCACCGCTTGATTAAAAGTTTCAGGTTCCCCTAAAAATGCCCAATGATTACCCGGTATTTTTTTAATCTCTAGAGAAGTTAAATACTTTTTGTAGGATTGAATTTGCCAAGCAGTGCGATTTAATCCCTGTTGGGGAAGGATTAATAAACTGGGAATATCTAAAGTTTTAGTTAATCCGGCAAACCCCATGACATCCTCAAAAATTTCCCCCCGTGCCGATAAAGTGAATTTACTGCTCCAACTGCCATCAGCTTTTTGTTCGATGGCATTTTTAAACACCTCTTGCTGTAGATTTGACCAACCTTTATATTGTTTTAATTGACGAGCGATCGCTTCTATGCTCTGATAACTATCAAAGGAGCGAGTAATCTTTAAAAAGGGCAAAACTTGATAGAGAATTGGAAAAGTTATCCTAATCCAACTAGGCATTTTATCGATAAAAAAGGGATCGACTAAAATTAAACTCTTAAATACTTCTGGCTGTTGATTTGCCCAAATTGCCGCTATTTTAGCACTCCAAGAATGACCTAAAATATGTGCTTGCGTCCAACCTAAATGATTAATTAAAGCCCTTAAATCGCCAATATAATCCTGAAAGTGATAACCGGTTGCCGGTTTACCGCTTTCCCCATGTCCCCGCAAATCTGGGGCAATAACTTGATAATTTGAGCTTAAATAATCGCCCAAACTTGACCAAACCAAAGCATGATCCGCCATGCCGTGCAATAATAATAGAGGCATACCTCGATCGCTCCATTGTAAATAGGAAATTTCCATCGAGTTATTGGTAAAAGTCTGGCGTTGTGGCATAAATTCTCGGCTGATTTTTACTCTATAATTTAAATATCACTTAATAAAACTTCATACAATGGCACGACAATCTCCGCTCACTGGGACTAGCTTAGAACAATTGTCTTGGACATGGCAAGGTCACACCATCCCCTACACTGTGGGGGGAGAAGGACAACCCCTAGTATTAATTCACGGTTTTGGGGCATCTATCGGTCATTGGCGCAAAAATATCCCCGTTTTAGCGGAAAATGGCTATCAGGTCTATGCGCTAGATCTTTTGGGATTTGGGGGTGCGGATAAGCCCGCTTTAGATTATAGTCTCAACCTTTGGCAGCAGCAAATACAAGACTTTTGGCGGGAAAAAATCGCAAAACCGACGGTATTTATCGGTAATTCCATCGGAGGACTGATTACCTTAATGCTGATGGCAGAATCTCCCGAAATCACTGCCGGAGGCGTAATTATCAACTGTGCCGGCGGATTAAACCATCGTCCCGAAGAATTAAATTTCCCTTTGCGTTTAATCATGGCTGCCTTTACCGGTTTAGTTAGTTCCCCCGTGACAGGAAAGTTTATTTTTGAACAGGTAAGACAGAAAAATCGCATCCGTAATACCTTAAAACAGGTTTATCGGGATCATACCGCGATTACCGAGGAATTAGTCGAAATTCTCTATCAACCCTCCTGTGATGCGGGTGCGTGGGGAGTGTTCGCATCGGTGTTGACGGCACCCCCCGGACCTTCTCCCCTGGAATTATTACCGCAAATCGATCGCCCTTTATTGGTACTCTGGGGAGAGGATGACCCTTGGACACCGATCGCTGGCTCGGTAATTTACCAAGAAAGAGCTAAAATGGGAAATAATACCCAATTTTATCCGATTGCCAAAGCTGGTCACTGTCCCCACGATGAACATCCCGAAAAAGTTAATCAATTAATTTTGAGTTGGCTGTCGGAAATGAGGATTTAGTCAGTTATCGAAGATTTTAGCGATTATATAGTTACTGGAGAAATCTGCCAATCGGGGCGAAGATTTTTCGCCCCCCGGAGATAGACGTGCTGCATTTCCCCTTGCAGTTTGGGAGTATTAACGTGGAGAATTACGCGAATACACTTGTCCAGACTACCAACGACGTGCATCTGTTGCACATCGAGGAGGGGGACATTTTGCCAGTGGGGACGTTCACGAGCGATAGCAGCGGGGAAAATCACGTCTAAATCCTGAGTTGCCGTAAAGATAATACTAACAATATCATCGGGATCGAGACTATTGTGGATTTCGATCGCTTCGAGGAGTTCTGTTACTGCTTCTCGTATAGCTTCAATAGTATTAACCGTTACCGTCGTCGCTCCCCGAATGGCTCGAACCTTCCACTGCACGATTGTCATCCTCCGCTAATCCTGATGAGTCAATTTTAGGGGTTAACGCGCCCTTTTTCTCGACTTTAATCTGGCCATCAGGGTCGGTATAACCACAATAGTTGTCCGTTAACTTCCAATTCAAATTCTAGACGCTGTAGGGTTTTTTGTAATCCTAGGGGTATTGGGGAACGATTGCCCGTCAGACGACTGAGGAGGGGTTTCGGTTCTTCGATAGTCTGACATTTAGTTTTATCTGGGGGTAATCCTGCCAATTCTAGCGCCCAAAGTCGGGCATCTTCCTCGGTTCCCAAGCGATCGACCACTCCTAATTCTAACGCCTGTTGACCGGTAAAAATGCGCCCATCGGCAAAACTTTTCACTTGATTGACATCTAAATTTCTGGCTCCGGCGACGGTTTGCAGAAATTGCTGATAACTGGTATCGATCATATCCTGGAGAATTCTTTCTTCCTCATCAGTTAATTCTCGATCGAAGGAGAGAATATCTTTATAGGGGCCCGATTTAATCACTTTAAACGAAACTCCCACCTTATCCAACAATCTTTCTAGATTGTTCCCTCTGAGGATAACACCGATCGAGCCGGTAATCGTGCCGGGGTTAGCCATAATATAATTGGCCCCCATACCGATATAAACGCCGCCAGAGGCGGAAATATTGCCAAAACTAGCGATTATTTTCGTGTTTTTTTGTAACCGCTTCAATGCTTCATAAATTTCTTGGGAATCCCCCACGGTTCCCCCGGGGGAGTCAATGCGGAGAAGTAGGGCGGGATATTGCCTTTCTTTGACGATTTCTAGGGCTTTTAAGACTCTTTTGCGGGTATCGGAGGCAATTGCACCTGTAATTTCTATTCGAGCGATTTGTTTGTGGGTTTTCGGTTTAAAAGGCCAGACCATCAGGTTTAAATATCTCTAAAAAAAGGACTCTTTCTAATCTAACGCTTTGATCGTTCCGGGTTAAGCAGACATTATATTTCAGAATTTCCAGCTAAAATGTCTGGTTAAGTGTTTGACATCCTCACCGCCAGGGCCGGACGGTGATGACCGGGCAGCTCGAACAAGATTTATTCAGCAGACCCTAAGTAGGGCAAGGGGTAGTAGAAGCTGATGGGCAAATCGCCATTCGGAGCAATTACCGACCTGAACAAGGAAATTACAGATTTTTTCAAGCTAGGATCAAAGATTTTGTATCGAAAAATACAAAACCGGTCAAAGTGACTGTTTAGGATGGATTTTTTGAGAAGCTTAAGAACCGATTCATACGTCAAAGGAGTTTTCCATGCCCGAAACGCCACAAGAAGTCTTGAAAATGATTCAGGACAACAATATTAAGATTATCGACCTGAAATTTATTGATATGCCTGGTATCTGGCAACATTGCTCGTTCTACTACGACCAAATCGATGAAAGCTCTTTCAGTGATGGTGTTGCCTTCGATGGTTCCAGTATTCGCGGTTGGAAAGCAATTAACGAATCCGATATGGCCATGGTTCCCGATCCTACCACTGCTTGGATCGATCCCTTCTACAAGGAACCGACCCTAAGCATGATCTGTAGCATCAAAGAACCGAGAACTGGTGAATGGTATAGCCGCGATCCTCGCTCTATTGCTCAGAAAGCGATCGATTATCTTAGCAGTACCGGTTTAGGTGATACCGTATATTTTGGACCAGAAGCGGAATTTTTCCTCTTTGATAGCGCTCGTTTTGACCAAACCGCCAACGCAGGCTATTACTACATGGATAGTGTCGAAGGTCGTTGGAATAGCGGTAAAGACGAAAAAGAGGGAAATCTTGCCTATAAACCCGCCTACAAACAGGGTTATTTCCCCGTTAGTCCCACCGACACCTCTCAAGATATTCGCACGGAAATGCTCTTAACCATGGCCGACTGCGGAGTTCCCATCGAAAAACATCACCATGAAGTCGCTACTGGTGGTCAAAACGAGTTAGGGATTAAATTCTCTACCCTAGTACGGGCCGCTGACTACTTGATGACCTACAAATACTGCATTAAGAACGTGGCGAAGAAATACGGTAAAACCGTCACCTTTATGCCTAAACCCATCTTTGGTGATAACGGTTCCGGGATGCACGTTCACCAGTCTATCTGGAAAGATGGTCAACCCCTGTTCGCCGGGGATAAATACGCCGGACTTAGCCAAATGGCACTGCACTACATCGGTGGTTTGCTTAGACACGCTCCCGCACTCTTAGCTTTAACTAACCCCACCACCAACTCTTACAAGCGTCTCGTCCCCGGTTTTGAGGCCCCTGTAAACCTGGCTTACTCCCAAGGTAATCGCTCCGCTTCGATTCGGATTCCTTTATCGGGAAGCAACCCGAAAGCCAAACGTTTGGAATTCCGTTGTCCTGACGCGACTTCTAACCCCTACCTCGCTTTTGCAGCTATGCTCTGTGCCGGTATCGATGGGATTAAAAATCAAATCGACCCCGGCGAACCTCTCGATGTGGATATCTACGAACTCAGTCCCGAAGAATTGTCAAAAATCCCCTCTACCCCCGGTTCTTTAGAAGCAGCTCTGGAAAATCTCGAAAAAGATCACGCTTTCTTGACCGATTCTGGTGTCTTTACCGAAGACTTTATCCACAACTGGATCACCTACAAGCTCGATAACGAAGTTAACCCGATGCGCTTACGTCCTCACCCCTACGAGTTCTCTCTCTACTACGATGTCTAAGGTTTGATTGACCAATCATTAATCCTAGGGTAGGCTTTTGTCTGCCCTTTTTTTTCCGAATCAGCAAGTCAGTCCCGATGAAAAAATTTTCACCACCGCAGATGAAAGAGGTTTCCTTCCCCACACCCCACACCCCACCTGCCCCCCCGATGTCGGGGGGGTTGGGGGGGCCACACCCTGCCACCACCGAAAAACTTTTTGCCGCAAACCCTAGTATAACTGGACTTCCCCGTTGACAAAAAGCCATAACCTGTGCTGTAGAAGGGATTAAAAGAATTTCCGCCGCCTCGTTACTGGGTACAAATCAGGGAAACTCCCAATAAATCTAACGCTTTTTGTTGCAGTTGGGTCGGTCGAGT
>NZ_JAPZSR010000328.1:0-9560 GCF_027531875.1 Microcystis sp. LE19-84.1B
GAATACAACCCGTGGTCAAAATCTCAAGAAATCGGGAACTCGCGATTATATTTGTCGCTCCAAAGAAGCGAAACGCGGTCCGGAAAGACATAGCGATTTTTGGATAGGTACTTATGGGAGCTTCTGGATCGAGTCGATGGACGCGTACTCGGAACTCGCCTTTTCTTTGATCCGCCTCAAGCCAGGAAAACACCCCGATTTTTCTAGGGGTCTAACGGCTATGCGCCTTATCCAGCAAGCCTTTTAGTCGCCTTGTCACCCCTTGAATGTCAATTCAGATTTTGTCCCTTGCTCGCCTGTGGTAAAAGCGGAAGACCGGCTGGATTCCCTAAACAAATAAAAGCAGCCCAATACTTAGGAGCTTTATAAGGGCGTTCTAAATCAGATTTTTGACTTAATTCACGCAAATGGGCAGCAATTCCTATACTGTGTTTTTCTGCCGATTTGATGGCATCTTCCGTTAGCCATTGGGAACGCATTTTGGCAATGGTGAGACGCTGGAGGCTAGATTTGGCTTTTCTCAAAGCTTCTGCTTTGCTAAGTTTGGCTTTCAGGAGATAATAATAGAAATACTGCATTAAGATAGTGGTAGCCACATCATCCACTTTCCAAAGGCTGATAATAACGGTTTTTGCTCCTGCTTGGATGAAGGAACGACGCAAACCGATGAGGGTTTCTCCTGTGTAGAGGTCTCCTAAGGCGGTTTCACAGGCGGATGTTACTACTAACTCTGTCCCCGCTAAATTGATAGATTGCACGTCTAGGGAAGTTAATAAGCCATCTTCGGCTTCTTCGGGTAGTTTACCGCCGTTTAACATGGTATTCACCCCCGCAAAGGCTAAACCTGAACGCAGCAGGGGATTTTGCATGGTGCCGACTTGGAATCTTTCTGAGGCGGAAAGACTCGATAACATGAAGTTTTGGTTAATTGTGTCCAGTTCGGGGGTTATATCGCCGAGAAAGTAGCCATGAGTAGCGATATGGAGAATATACGGGGCTTTTTGGGCTTTGGAGACAAGAGGTTTTAAAGCTTTGGCGGCGGTAACGGGTTTGACTCTGAGTATTTTAGCGATTTTTTCGCCTTCGATTTCGGTGCCGGGGAGGGAGTTGAATATTTGTCCTTGTCGAGAGGTGGCTAAATTGCGTAAGGATGGTTTAAAGGGGAATTTTTCCTCATTTTCGGCAGTTGAGGGCGTGTTTTCGGGACTGGCTAAGTTATAGTCAGGGTTAGCGATAACGAGGGGATAGGTGACTTTGGCGGGAATTTTGGCTTTAAATCGCAGGATATCTCGTCCTACATTTAAGAAGTTGCAGCGATATTCATCCATTAAGTAGCTGCCTTTATCGGTGGGTAAAATTTCAAAGGGTAAGCAGTTTAATTCGCCATCGGGACAGATAATTAATTCTTGGGTGAGATAAGGCTCGATTTTGTCAAAAATAAGCTGGCTTAGTTCAATTTTTGGCGATATATCCTCTTTTTTCTTAAATACGGCCACACTTAATCCTCGTGGGTTTTCTACCGATTCCCGAAACTCTTTCACTAATTTGTTGATGGGTTCAGCTTCTCCTAAATCTATCATAGTTAGCTGTTCTGGGGCTTGGGCAGGTAGGATAAAGGCGAGATAGCGAGGGGGAAAGGATGCAGCGTCACCGTTGGCGGGAATTGCCTGAAAATTGTAGTTATTAAACCTAATAAATTCAATTAGGGTAGTTCCTTGGGGTAATTCTAAAGCGATGGTACGAAAATCAGCGTTTTGCAGTTCTTTTTCGAGGTTAAGTTCAGGGATATTTAATTCTCGTTCGAGCTTTTCTGCTTGTTGTTCGAGGGATTTAATTTCTTGTTGGTAGTAGGGAAGTTGTTCGGGGGTGGGTATATCAAAACAGCGTTTGGCGAGTTGTTGTCTGATTTGTTGCCATTGTTGGAGTTTGGGGGCAAGATGGGCGTATTGTTGGGATAATAGGGCGATTTTTTGCAGGATGGCGGTTTCGGTTGCGATCGCTTTTCGTCTTAAGATGAGGTTATAGGCAGATTGTACCGCTTCGGGGCTATTAGGAAAGTGCTGGAAAACTAGGGAGAGAAATGTTTCTACTTTATGGTAGTTTTGTTTGACATAGTTGAGGCGTTCCTTATCGGTGCTAATGCTAAAGATTTTAGAAATAGTTTTTAAATCAATTTTTGCTGCTTCCTGCATCAGTTTTAGTGCTTCTTCTGGGTGGTTGGTTGCTGTATATAAAAGGGCTAAATTATTCAGAGAAGCAGCATAGTCGGGGTGGTCAGTTCCTAAACTTTTACCAATAATTTCGAGAGCTTGTTGAAAGAGAGGTAAAGCTTGCTCATATTGTCCCATTGACTGATACAATACGGCTAAACTATTCAGAGAATTAGCATAGTCAGGGTGGTCAGTAACCAAACTTTTACCACGAATTTCGAGAGCTTGTTGAGAGAGAGGTAAAGCTTGCTCATACTGTCCCATTGACCGATATAATCCGGCTAAGTTATTCAGAGAAGTAGCATAGGTGGGGTGGTCAGTACCTAGAATTTTACCAGTAATTTCGAGAGCTTGTTGATGGAGAGGTAAAGCTTGCTCATACTGTCCCATTGACTCATATAATAGGGCTAAGTTATTCAGAGAAGTAGCATATTCACGGTGGTCAGAACCTAGAATTTTACCAGTAATTTCGAGAGCTTGTTGATGGAGAGGTAAAGCTTGCTCATACTGTCCTATTGACTGATATAATAGGGCTAAATTATTCAGAGAAGTAGAATACTTAGGGTGGTCAGTACCTAAAATTTTACCGTGAATTTCGAGAGCTTGTTGAGAGAGAGGTAAAGCTTGCTCATACTGTCCCATTGACTCATATAATACAGCTAAGTTATTCAGACAAGTAGCATAGTCAGGGTGGTCAGTACCTAGAATTTTACCACTAATTTCGAGAGCTTGTTGAGAGAGAGGTAAAGCTTGCTCATACTGTCCCATTGACCTATATAATACGGCTAAATTATATAGAGAATCAGCATAGTTAGGGTGGTCAGTACCTAGAATTTTACCACGAATTTCGAGAGCTTGTTGATGGAGAGGTAAAGCTTGCTCATACTGTCCCATTGACTCATATAATACAGCTAAGTTATTCAGACAAGTAGCATAGTCAGGGTGTTCAGTACCTAAACTTTTACCAAGAATTTCGAGAGCTTGTTGATAGAGAGGTAAAGCTTGCTTATACTGTCTCATTAACTGATGTAATACGGCTAAGTTATCCAAATAAATAGCATAGTCAAGGTGGTCAGTACCTAAACTTTTACCAAGAATTTCGAGAGCTTGTTGATAGAGAGGTAAAGCTTGCTTATACTGTCCTATTGACTTATATAATAGGGCTAAAATATTCAAAGAATCAGCATAAATAACCTCATTAGTTAGTGAGTAACTTTTGGCTAAATCACAGGTTTGTTGGGCGAAGATAATCCCTTGCTCATATTGCCCCTGCTGATATAGCATTCCTATGGTTTGGTTATACTTTTGTATCTGGTTAATGATTGCTTGATTCATGTTACTATCTTTCCTCTATCTAGACTATTAGCTTGTTTTTCATAGTTAGTTCTATTTATCATCTTAAACCGAGAAAAGCCGATCAGGAAATAGATGAAACATCAATAATTGCGCGACTGCAATTGTTTAATTATTTCTAATACTTGTTGAGCCTCTTGTAGTATTCCTTGTTGCTGGAATATATCCACCGCCTTGAATAAATCTGTACTCGCCCCCTGTAAATCGTTTTTTTGAGCTTTTTGTATCCCTTGTTGAACGAAATCTTCTGCTTTTGAAGTCATAGATAATCAAACCTCTAAATAATAAATTGATATATGGTAAAAATTGTACGGAGACAAAATTGTCAAAACTCGTTCGCCTCGATCTTTTGTTGTGTGAGTGTACCTAACAGATTCGGCTCAAGAAAGATGGTGTAATTTGTATACTCTGGAATGGTGATCTCTTGGTCAATTTTGCTGTAAGAACCCTGAGTGCCAAACAGATATTTATCTCCGTACCACCTTTCCCCCATAGCTAACTTGATTATATAACTCCCTGGTGGAATGGGCATTTTATGAGAGTTACCCTTTACTATTAAGAACCAGCAGATATCCTTCTTGGTGCTTGTATTCTCTAATTTTATCACCAGATTTTCTGTTCCCTGTGACGGAATAATTTTGAGTGTACTGCTGGTTGCTCCCCGATTGAATTTGTACACTCCGTAACCATTTTTAGGGAGGGGTAATCTTGACGGTAATCGGCTACCAATAACTTGCTTCAAATTAGGGTTAAGGCGTATCGCTTGTTCATAATCTGTGAGTGCTTTTTGATATTTTTTTAACCAATAGTAAGTATCCCCTCGTTTATTGTAAGCATCAGCATAGTTGGGATTGAGGCGAATGGCTTCGGTATAGTCGGCGATCGCCTGTTGGGATTCTCCTAACCTATTATGGACGATGCCTCGGTTATTGTAAGCATCAGCATAGTTGGGATTGAGGCTAAGGGCTTGGGTATAGTCGGCGAGTGCTTTTTGATATTCTTTTAACTTATCATAGGCAATACCTCGGTTATTGTAAGCATTAGCATTATTAGGATTAAGGCGAATTGCCTCACTATAATCGGCGATCGCTTTTTGAGATTCTTTTAGCCAATTATAGGTATTTCCTCGGTCATTGTAAGCATCAGCATAACTAGGATTGAGGCGAATGGCTTCGGTATGGTCGGTGAGTGCTTTTTGGTATTCCCCTAATTGTCCATAGGCAAGTCCTCGGTTATAGTAAGCAATAGCATGGTTAGGATTGAGACGAATTGCTTCACTATAGTCTGTGATCGCCCCATTCCAGTCTTTGTGCCTCGCTTTTTCGACCCCTTGATTATTAACAAAATTGCTTCGCTGGACACCACAAGCTGAGAGTCCTATCGTGATGGAGAGCGCAATTAAGACAGAGAAAGAACGTAGAGACATCATTGATTCTCCCTTGAATTGTTATCGGTTTAAGTTGAGTTTATTGTGGTAATTGATTAGCGAGAAAGAATCCTGTATCAGCGATGATAATTTTTTTCGGATAGGAGTGAATGCAAAATGTTTTCTGAGTTTTCGGCAAAGTCAGCCTCTGCTTCAAAGCTACCGATAAAGGAACTTTGTTTTAATTTAGCTAGGGGATCGTGTGTTTTTTCTTGGAGTTGTTGATAGCGTAGTTCAATGGCTTGTTGAATGGTTTCTAGGGTATTTTCTTGGGTGGTTTGTTGAATATAGGCCAGTTTTTGAGCGTGTTCATCGTCTAGTTGAATAGAAATTTGCATTGTTTTTTCCTATTTTATGGGCAAGGATGATCGCTGACAGGATGCGGTCTAGTTATAATATCGGGTTAATGATTGCTTAATTTATGTTACCATTCTCCTTGAATAAACCAAGGTTATTACGACATTTTATTAAGAACTTGTAATATTTTTTGAGCTTGTGTTTTATCTCCCTGTTGCTGAAATAAAGTTACTGATCTTTGTAAGTCAGGGATTCCTTATTTGATAATCTCCTGACATTACATAGACAAGCCCCCACAGGTTATAAGCATCCGCTACTTATTACTACCATTGATTCACTCCGATCTTTTTTTCTTTGAGAGTACCAAATAGGCTTGGAGTAAGAGTTATCGTGTAGTGTGTATTCTCAGGAATAGTGATCACCTTGTCAATTTTGCTGTAGGATGCGTTAGCACCAAACAGATGTCTATCTCCATACCATTTTTTACCCGTAGCCAACTTTATTATATATTGCCCCGGTGGAATGGGTGTTTCGTAGGAATGCCCCTTTAATATCAAGAACCAACAGAGCCGTTTACGGCTAATTTTATCCTCTAACTTTATCACCATATTTTCCGCACCAGATGGCGGTATAATTTTGAGGATACTACTCGCAGATTTCCGATCAAAGTTGTACACTCCCTGACCATTCTCAGGAAAGAATACTCTTGATCTTGAAACCCTTGCAGGTTTTTTATTAGGTGGAACTTTTGCTGGCTTGCTATTGGGTGGAACTGGAACTTTTGCGGGGTTGCTATTAGGTGGCTGTTGTTGCGGGAATTGATTATTGTAGGCAATTTCTCGGTTACTAATCGCTTGACTGAAATTAGGATTAAGGCGGATAGCTCGGTCATAATCTGCGATCGCTTTTTGATAATCTCCTAACTTATCGTAGAGAGTTGCTCGGTTATAGTAAGCTTCTGCTGAGTTGGGATTAAAGCGAATATATTGGTTATAATCAGCAAGGGCTTTCTCATATTGCTGTAAACGACTATAGACGATACCCCTGTTGCCATAAGCTTGAGCATAGTTAGGATTAAGTCTAATTGCTTCATTAAAATTATTAATGGCAGCCTCTAAATCACCTTGTTGTAGTTGTTTTACTCCCTGATCCAAAAAGTCCTGAGCCGTTGAGGGGGAATTGACTTGAGCGATGGCATTTACAGGCAAATATTGAACGGGTAGAGGGAGAGAAACAAAGCCCAAACCGAGAGATAGGGTCACTAAAATAGAGGAAAGAGGTAGAGACATGATTGATGGCCTTTTGATCAAGTATTGTAGGTTTACATTGAGTTTATTGCTGTAATTTTTTGATAGTTTCTAATATTTTTTGACCCTCTCCTTTAATAAACTAAGTTTTTGTTGTTAATTATTATTGCTGATTGATCAGAGTAATTAATGGTTTGTTCTACCACCTTAAACCGCTTATAAAACACTTCACTATTACCCTGTTGACCCAATTTAATAAATATCTCCTCAAGACGCTCTTGACTTAAAATAAGATCTGTAGGGTCAGATTCCCCATTAACCCAAGATAAATCAATGGGTTGCTCTGTGACAATTGCCAGAAAATATTCATCTCCTACTGCATCATATTGGAAAAATCGAGCTAGTCCTTCAGACGGGGGTAAACGAAGTCCTTCTGACAGCTTAGTATAAGGAATATACGCAAATGCTCTTGAAGGACTAAAGAGATAAAAATTTCCTTCTACCGTCTCATTAATTAACAATAAATATTTACCATTTTCAGGTAAATTAACCCATAAATAATGGGGCTTGTTAAGATAAATATAATTACCATTATTTGGCTCTGGCTTAATTACAGTACCATTCATAACTGGACCCCTTTCTGAACTCCCGTGTGATTTTTCTAGCTCAAAATTTTCAATATCCAGCATCGTTAACTTATCACAAGCAGGTGCAGCAACTTCTTTTGCTAATTCCCAACCCATCCGAGGGAATTTTTTCTCCCATAACCATTGATAAGTCACTTGATGAGGTTCAATTGAATTCTGAGGTCTTCCTTTATTCTCGTATTTAGTAGTAATTAAATTGACACTTAATTCTAATCCATCGTCTATCATCCCTTGTTTAAACACATCTACCATTATTCTCCTAATTCTTTTCGCATATTCATTAATAGTTGCTTCCGTATAATGAAGATTATGCTTATCTTTCATTATTTCGACAATTTCACTTCTTTTTTTATCTTGATTTTTGGGATTATATAGAAGTTGAAATAAACAACTATGATCTTGATTTTTTATCAAACCAGTATTTTGCAAGATACGGTTTAGAAATGCTTCTTGCAATAGATTTTTAGTTCCTATCGTGTCAGTAATGCTAACCATTTTTACTTCAAAAATAATCAAACACTAATAGAGATATTTAAAGATTACATCATTTCCTCTGATTTGTCAATATTTTTATGAGAAAGAGAAAGCAATGTTATTAATTGTTATTAAAAGTTATATACGGTTATTTAGAGTTATTTAGAGTTGTTGGCTGAGACCAATTTGTTATTCAGTATCTATTGAATGTTATTTGATCTGAATGTTTGACTTGAATCATCAACTTAATTAATTCACAGGAGTTTACAGCTAATGCCAGTTTACAACGGTACAATTTCCAATGACCTCTTGTTCGGCAGTTCCAGTAATGACACCATGTACGGGAATGGAGGGAATGATAGCATTTACGGCCAAGGAGGCAACGACTACATTGATGGTGGAATAGGCAACGACTACATTGATGGTGGAGATGGTGCAGATGACCTCTTCGGCGGCGCTGGAAATGACAATATCTTCGGCGGAAACGGTAGTGACTTGCTGATTGGCGAAGCAGGTGCTGACACTTTATCAGGCGGAAACAACACTGATTATCTCTTTGGCGGAGCCGACAACGATGTTCTATTAGGAGGCGCTGGGAATGACTTTGTCTATGGCGGCTATGGCAATGATATCCTCACTGGCGGCACTGGTGCCGATGCCTTTTTTTTCGGTTCTCTTCTAGAAGGAGTTGACGTAATCAAGGATTTTCAGTGGATAGAGGGCGATGTCATCCAAATCAGTAAGTTCGGATTTAATGCTAGTAGCCTTAGCCAATTTAACTACAATAGCTTAACAGGTGGGTTAAGTTTTCTTGGGCAACAATTCGCAACCATTGAAAATCGCCCCGCAGGGTTTGCTGTCTCTTTAGATGTTCAGCTTATTTAATTGGGAGTGGGCGGGCGAATCTTTTGGTTCGCCTGTTCCAGACGACTGGGCAATTTTTGCTCACTGGTCAAATTAAAAGCATGAACGTTGTTCTCAAGGAACAAAAGATAACAAACAACAAAAAAAAGAATTAATCTTTGAGGAGCAACAAAAATGTTCAATCCCTGCAACCCCAAATATCCCTTATTTACTTTTGCTATTGCTTTATTCGTTGGCGGTATTACTAATCCAAGCAATGCAGCAGAGTTTAAATTTCCTGAGCAGGTTGATATTTACGTTAAATCCTTAGGAGGTGGTGCTGGTGCCAATTCTGAGTTTGGTCTTGGGACTACTTCAGAAAACTTTGTTCCAGTTCTTTCAGGATTGCCTAATAATCCATCAACAAACAGTGAGTTTTTTTGGGGTTCTTTTAATCCAGATCAGCCAATTCCACTGGCAGTTTTAACTAACTGGAATGGTCAAAGTTTTTTCGCTACAATTGGAAGCACAGATATTGCTTCAAAAATAGTTTTTTCAGATCTAGATAATAGCCTTGGTTTCGGAGGAAATACATTTGAGTTACTAGATACTAATATCTTCTTAGCTCATCTTGATGATGCCGCATCTTTCACTGTAGATGATGATGACGATGATGTTCTTGTTCAGATCCGTGTTGCATCTAAAAGAACGACTCCAGAATCCAGCAGCGTTCTTGTTTATATTACCCTTGGGGGTTTAATGCTAGGGAGTGCTATCCGCAAAGCCAGAAAGTGATCGCAGATATTGTAGCTCGCTATTGGGTTGTTGTCAAATTGAAAGATGCTCCGAATCAGCACCGGAACTGAAATTACTTTGATAGCAAGGATTGCATGGCATCTTTACAACCAGTGTTTAATGAACAAATAGTGCCGATAGTTGGGCTTAAGTGGGGAACAAGAGTCGCTCGATTTAGCAGTGGAATTAGCCCTACAATCGGCGTTGTCAAATTGAAAGATGCTCCGAATCAGCACCGGAGCATTGCATCTTTCCTCTTCTGATCTGA
>NZ_JAPZSR010000387.1:0-10883 GCF_027531875.1 Microcystis sp. LE19-84.1B
GTCTAAATCTAGCTTCTTTGGCGGTGAGTTCCACCGTGTCAGCTTGTAGAGTAGATAGTGCCGACACTACTACAGTGAAGCAGGAAGTTAACGTCAAATTTGCTCATGAGTAGATTTGAGTAGGTTTAATAGAACGGAAAAAGTTCCCTAAACATACAAGTCTAGGTAACATCTGAGTTAAACCGTCTCTAACCGTTGCAGCACGGAGGAGGGTTTTTTGTCAATAAATTCCGCCGGCGAAATTTGATATTTAATCAGATTGGCTAATTCCTGTAGTTGGCTGATGGCTTCCGCGCCTTCGAGTTTCATTAACTCTCGATCATCGCGCATTTCTGTCCAGGTGATGCCGTAATCGGACACGAGAAACCGAATTAGATGGGTTTCCCCCAATCCCACCATAAAAGATGCGCTATTCAGTTGACCGCCACAGGTGTAGCAGGATGCTAAATAACCTTGATTTTCTAGTGCGGTCGCTAAGGCCTGTAAATCCATGACTAAGTCTTTGACCAGTTGGCGATGCTGTTCTGCAAGTCGTTTAAACACAATATTCCTCCTGATAACACTCCCCAATTATAAAACCTTAACACTTTTTTAAGATTCTTTTTTGAGACAATAAGGTACATGAACTAGGTTTTTTTACGGATGTTAAGTAACAAAATGTAAAGAACCCGATACCTAGAGTAGCGTGAATTCCTGATATCGCCAAGTATATGTAAGTACAAAGCTACCAGTTTATCCGTCTTTCCGCCCCCTCGATCTCAACTATTCCCATCATGCCTATTTTTAAAGTTTATGATCAGGTTTCGACAAAAAAGTTCGCAAATCTATGTTGACAATTACATAGGGCTTGCTGAATAAATCTAAAAACCTTGTTGGGTAAGACTTTTAGACCTTTTGTCAATCAAAAAGTACCAGATCTGGGAGTGATCGGGTGGAAAATCCCTGGACTTTTTCCCTGAAAATTAGGTAATTGACCCCCTCAAAATCGGTAAAACCCTACACCCCCCCGATCCCCCCGACCCCCCCGATGTCGGGGGGGCAGGGGGGGTGGGGGGTTGGGGGGGCCACACCCTGCCCCCAGGAAAAACTTTGTGCCGCAAACCCTACCTAATAGTGACGTGGAGTATAAACCCACTGCTTGGTTTTACCTTGCTCAATAAGGCGAGTTTTACTGGATCCGATCAAAATTATGGTTCGCATATCCGCATCGTTAATAGTCATATCCCCCAGGAATTTCACCGTCACTGTTTCCCCTTTTCGTCCTAAATTACGCGCTAATACCACAGGAGTTTGCGGCGATCGCCATTGTAATAAAATCTCTTTTGCCTTCTCCAATTGCCAAGTGCGCTCTTGAGACACAGGATTATAAAATGCGATCGCTAAATCTGCCCGGGCCGCTAACTCAATGCGCTGAGAAATCACCTGCCAAGATTTGAGAATATCTGATAGGGAAATCGCACAAAAATCATGGCCTAAAGGTGCGCCAACCCTGGCAGCCGCCGCTTGCATGGCCGAAATCCCCGGACAGACCTGAATGGCCACCTGCTGCCATTCCTGTTTTGCTTTTTTTTCTAATACCTCAAACACGGCTGCGGCCATGGCATAAATGCCAGGATCTCCGGAGGAAACTAAGACAACCGATCGCCCCTTAGCCGCTAAATCTAGGGCAATTTCTGCGCGATCTAGTTCCACCCGATTATCCGATTCATGGCGGACAATTTCTGGTTTTCTCAGGAATTCTACCAAATCCAAATAGGTTTTATAACCCACCCAATCCGTGGCTTTTTCCAACACTTCTCGAACTTCCGGCGACATCCAATTTAGCGCACCCGGTCCAGTTCCGACTATGGCTAATTTACCTTGACTTTCCTGGGCCAAATCCCCTGGGGACAAACCAAATTTTTCCTTAATTTGCTGGCTTTCCTCACAGAGATAAACTAAACAGTTACTGCTAGGTTTTGCCAAGTTTAAGTTATTTTTATCGATAATCTCAATGCTCAATTTTGCTGCTGATGAAATTGGTAAATTACTATTTTTTAACCATTCCGCTTCACCGATTAATTTTACTTTTTCACCAGCCAATAAATCGGAAAGAAACTTCTTAGCATCATCGGGATTAACTAACTGATAACCCGGGGGTGGCGATAATAAAGTCGTTTTAAATCTAATATCACCAGTGGTGGTAATTGCGGGGGAAATTTGCCAAACCGAGGCAATTTGACGAGCGAGATCATTAACCCCTTGTAAACCCCCCAACAAAGGCACTACGGCGCTGCCATCTTCTGCGATTGCTAATACAGGCGGTTCTTGCCATTTATCAGTTAATAAAGGTGCTAAAGTGCGAATTAAAATACCCGCCGCACAAATGCCAATAATTGGCGTTCCCGTCTGGAAAAATTCTCGCACGGTTTCGCCAAAATTAGTATAGGTAAAATCAGCCGACTGGGTACGATTTATTAACCCATAAACCACTGATTCTGGTAGGGACATTTGCACTTGACGAGCCACGGGAATGCTGGTTTCTCCTAAAATGAGAATAGCTGGGGGTTTCATTTGGCTTCCCCCGACTGCGCTGCGGTTGACTTTTGGACAAATTCTTGATGTTCTACCGAGTTAATTCCAGCTTTTAAGATGTCTAACACCCGTGACATATTGCCGTTGAGCATGGCTGAAACATCTAACCACAAACCCGGAAATACTAGAGAGCAAATCACTCCTTCTTGGTTGGGTAACAAAGAAATATAATCGCCATTTTCTAAATTAAACCAATCAATTTTTTGGTCAAATACTTGCCAAACAAGGTATTCTTGAATGCCACCGCGCCGATAAGCACGTTTTTTATCCCCTAAATCTATGGCGGCACTACTAGCGGCAATTTCTACCACTAATTCCGGCGATCCTTCTAGGTATCCCTCTACACTTAGGGTTGATTTTCCCCCGCTTTCTTGACTAATTAATAACACCCCATCCGGCTGTAATTCGTTGTCGATATCCAAGCGAACTGTTGGCTCAATACCCATTTGTACTTGGGGGGTAGCAGCTTGATAAACTCCTAACCAAGTGATTAAACGTCCGTGGGGTTCAGCATGAAATTTAAACCTTAATGGGGATGCCATATACACAACTCCTTCGATCAGTTCGGCTTTTTTTAATCCTGGCATAGCTTGATAACGGCGCTCGAATTCAGGACGAATTAAGCGATCCCCATTTTCTAACGGGGGTAAATGTTGATTGGTTACAATCTGAGAAGTTAAGGATTTAACTGGGGAAGAAGTCATGGTGGCAGTCTTTGGAAACAAAACAGCATTGATTTTATTATAAGTAGGTAGGCGTTAAAAATTATCAGATGCCCCCCTTATTAAGGGGGGATTAAGGGGGGATCGGCACCCCCCTTATCAAGGGTAGATCCCCCCGCCTATCGGCACCCCCCTTATCAAGGGGGGCAGGGGGGATCGAACTCAAAATCTATTTAGCAAAATACCCAGGCTTTTTCCGCTTATTTCACTAAATAGCTGCGCCATTGGGAGGCAACTTCTTCCAGTAAACGCCAAGTTTTCCCCTCGATCTGTCTTTGTAAATAAAGATCAAAATTGTTGTGTTGTTTGGTATCTTTTTGATGGGGCAATTGTAGAGTTAGATCGTAATCTCCCTGCAAGTGATAAGCGGGCAAATTGCCCACATAAATCGGTTCCAGACTGGTGACATTAATTTTAGCAATTTTTACCGGCGGCTGATCGATCTGTAAAGATTGACTAAGGCGATCGGATGTGTGACGAAATTGTAATAAAAGGGCTTTGGCGACGATTTCCCCGTCGGGGGCAAATTCTTGCGGGGGAGTGACACTACCACAAGCAGTCAGGAAGACAAGGAAAATACTGGTTAAAAAACCGAGAAAACGGCGCATAGAATGATATTTTGAAAAAGAATGGCAGCGAGTTAAGAAAGATTATGACTCAACCAAATGAGCGAGAGAATTTCAGCCAAGCAGAAACGGTGGTCCGACTACAAGAGGCGATCGAGCAGTTAAATTCGATCGTTTCCCAACTTAACACGGGAACGGGGATAGTGTTACCCCCAAAAGTTGCTGTTGATAATCTTCTTAACTCAACGCAACAGTTAGCCGCTGCTTTAAAACCAGACGAATTCGCAGAAGTTGAGCAAAGTTTAACCCCAGATTCTCCCATCGAAGCAGCGGAGGGAATTGACGATATTTTACCAGATTTCGAGCAGGTGGAAGGGTGGTGGACCGCGATTTTGAACAAAATCCGCCGACTTTTGCCCGGGGGAATTGGCGAAAAAATTCCCGATTGGTTAATCACCGGCTTGTTAACAGGAAGTTTAGTCACTATCCTCTTAGTAGCCGTGATCAGTTTACCGAAAAATCCGGCGGAAATTGCCGAAAATATGCCCGAAGTTGTCTCTAGTCCTTCACCGGCAGCCGGGGAAATTATCGCAACTCCCCCAGAATTAATCGCACCAGAGGCACCGATTCCCGTCCCGATTACTAAAGCAAAACCGCGATTAACTCCCGAACAAAGTTTAGTCGCAGCTATTCAAGAGGAAATTACCGATTTAACTACTCGTTATCCCGCCGGGATTATTTCTACCGTAGAAGCGGACTTTTTGGCTAGTCGTCTAGTAGTGATTTTGGGCGATAATTGGTATAGTCTCGAGGCATCACAACAGGATAAATTGGCTAATTCGGTTTTTCAACGTTGCCAAAGTCTTGATTTTCGCCGCTTGGAAATGAAGGATAACGAAGGAATTCTCCTCGCTAGAAGTCCCGTTGTCGGCGATCGAGTGGTGATTGTCAATCGCACTCAACCCACCGCTGCCATCTCCTCCGGTGAGTAGTTTTCAGCGCAGGGGGAGGGAGTTTCAAGGCAGCCTCAAAAATTCTCGCCAACCAGTCCGCTTTTTCCCCTCGCTGGTTAGATATCTGAATATACACAAAGATTAGTGATCCCTGACTTAACAGTGCTATAATTAGCTAGGTAAAATTTTGTAACGATTCTTAATCTTGAACCTACCCGATAGTCAATGCTTCCCCCCACCCCAGGTGGACGCGGCAATTTTGGTGCGAGAAAAATTGCTCCGATCCGACCCAACTGCCTTAAACTTTTCTAGGGTTCCCCTAACCGCCAAAATTTTGCCCTAACTACCCGGAATTAAGAGATTTCAGATTATACCATGAACTCTGTTATTCGTCAACAGCGAGCGCTGATCACCGGAGCCAGTAGCGGCATCGGCAAAGAAACCGCCCTCGCTTTCGCCAAGGCGGGAATTAATCTGGTTTTAATCGGTCGCAATCAGCAAAAATTGGCAACCGTGGCGGCAATGGCGGCAGATTTAGGCGTATCAGCCCAAGCTTACCCCTTAGATTTGGCAGATATCCCGGAAGTAGCTCCTAGTATCGCTAAAATCGCCCAAGAATCCGGACCGATCGATATCCTGATCAATAATGCTGGCATGGGTTACACAAATCCCTTAGCTGACACACCTTTGTCAGACTGGCAGCGGGTGATCGACCTGAATTTAACCAGTGTTTACCAGTGCGTGCAGGGGATTTTACCCGCCATGCGTCAACAGGGAGGAGGCACGATTATTAACGTTTCCTCGATCGCCGCCGATAATTTTTTTCCTGATTGGGGGGCCTATAGTGTCAGCAAAGCGGCATTAGTGGCATTTTCTCGCATTTTAGCGATCGAGGAGCGGGCCAACGCCATTCGCGTCACGATTATCACCCCCGGTGCTGTCAATACTCCCATCTGGGACAGCGATAGCGTCAAAGCAGATTTCGATCGCTCGGCCATGTTAACCCCGGATATCGTCGCGCAGGCCATTCTGCAAGCGGTGTTACTGCCCAAACAGGCCGTAGTGGAAACGATGACCATTATGCCCAGTGCGGGGGCATTATAACCCGAAATACTTCTATTTATCAATCAATTCGCCTACAGGCCTCTTCATTATGACCATAGCTTCTTCTAACGGTTTAAACGGTAATTTAACCGACGCTATCCAAGCACGCGTGACCACTCGCCCCGATCGCAACACCCACAATGGCAAAACCGCTCAAATTCATCCAACTTCCGACGAAAACAAAGAACAGATGATGGATGCGGTCAGAAATATCCTGATCTCGGTGGGAGAAGATCCCGAAAGAGAAGGTTTATTAAAAACCCCCAAACGGGTGGCCGAAGCGATGCAGTTTCTCACCCAAGGCTATCAACAATCCCTAGAAACCCTCGTTAATGGTGCGATCTTCGATGAAGGTCATAATGAGATGGTATTAGTGCGCGATATTGACTTCTTTAGTCTCTGTGAACATCATATGTTACCCTTCATGGGGCGGGCCCACGTTGCCTATATTCCTAACCAAAAGGTGGTCGGATTAAGTAAATTGGCTCGCATTGTGGAAATGTACTCCCGTCGTTTACAGGTCCAAGAGCGCCTCACCCGTCAGATTGCCGAAGCGATTCAAGAAATTCTCGACCCCCAAGGGGTTGCAGTCGTCATGGAAGCAACCCATATGTGCATGGTGATGCGCGGGGTGCAGAAACCAGGATCCTGGACTGTCACCAGCGCCATGTTAGGAGTCTTCCAAGACGAGCAGAAAACCCGCGAGGAGTATCTTAACCTGATCCGTCATAAACCTAATTTCTTCTAGTCAGGGAAATGGGGAAATGGGGAAATGGGGAAATGGGGGAATGGGGAAATGGGGAAATGGGGGAATGGGGAAATGGGGAAATGGGGAAATGGGGAAATTTCAACTAAAACCCCAAAACCCTAAAACCCCAAAACCCCAACACCCTAAAACCCCAAAACCCCAACACCCCAACACCCAAAACCTTCTAACTGCTCACTGATAACTGATCACTGATCACTAAATTTTTGCAGTCGCTCTAACAAGAGGGCGACTTTTTTCAGGTCTTTATCACCGGGCGATCGCTCAACGCCGCTAGAGACATCAATGCCATCGGGGTGCAGCCGGGTTAAAGCTTCACTAATATTATCGGGGTTGAGTCCTCCGGCGAGAAACCAGGGCAAGGGGGGCGAAAAACTGGCTAAGGCTTGCCAGTCTAAGGTATGTCCCGTACCGCCGAGCAATTGGGGATGGTAGGCATCTAAAAGCAAAGTATCGACGCTATTAAAGTAAATTGCCGACTTTTCCCAACTTTCTCTGTCTTTAATCCGCAAAGCTTTGATAATTTCCCGGTCGGGTAATAATTGCCGCAACCTTTGGCAATATTCGGGAGATTCTCTACCATGTAACTGTACACTTGTCAAGGGGGTTTTAATAATTATTTGCTGAATAATTTCGGGTTGCTCGTCGGCAAAAACCCCAATAAAATCAATTTTGTTGGGTATGGCGGCGATAATAGCGTTAATTTGCTCGATGTTGACGTAACGAGGCGAACTCGGTACGAGGATAAAACCTAAGGCCGTAGCTCCTAAATTGGCGATCGCTTGTCCTTGGTCCGGTTGGGTAATGCCGCAAATTTTAATTCGCATTTAATCTTATTCGCAAAACGTTACAAAAACTGTTAAGTATTCAAACAAAAAGCAGTTTCGGGTCAAGAGCTTTTTATAATGCCCTGTGATTAACAGAATCTTATCAAGACTGGAGCGCCAATGATCCCTTCCGCCTTACTTTTAGCCACCGCTCAAACCATTCCCTGGAATTTATCCGTCGGCATTACCATGACCTTAGCTAACCTAGTAGCCTTCGTTATCGGTTATTTTGCCATCCAAAATACCGGGGCCGGCCCTGCTTTACCCTTGCCGCAGTTAGCCTCGAAAAAAAGCTTCGGTCTGCCGGAATTATTGGCTACGATGAGTTTTGGCCATATTCTCGGTGCGGGACTGGTTCTCGGTCTTTCTAATGCAGGTATTCTCTAATCAGTGATCGGTGATCAGTGACCAGTAAACCTCAGAGAGAGGAGCCAGTAGTCAGGAGAACTAAGCATAAAGAGATTTTAGGCAACTTCATCCCTATTTTCCCATTTTTGAACTCTCAAAAGTCAATTATGCCAGAAGTCTAGTAATCGTCCAGATCGGGTGATTATTCTGGCTGCTGGCGAGAAAACTAAGAAAGCAGTGGCCCAAGTCGAAGCTGGAGACTTTGCTGACGAAGAAGAAGCAGTATTGGCTAAATTAACCCATAGATCTCTTGCATAAGTCTAGACAAAATAGGATAAAATAGTCCAAGAGTTAAGATTGAAAGATGACTTACGAACAAGTAAAAACTTTAAAGCCAACAGAGTTCAAACGCTTGTGTGGCGTGTATCCAGATACATTTAAGGATATGGTAACAGTCCTAAAGGCAGAAAAAGTTTGGCAAAAAAAGACAGGTAGACCGAGCAAATTGAGTACAGAAGACCAACTACTAATAACATTAGAGTATTGGCGAGAATATCGCACCTATTTTCATCGGGGAAATAGCTTGGGTATTAACGAATCAACGGCGTATAGAATTGTTAGGAAAGTAGAGAATATTCTCATCAAATCAGGTCTGTTTAATCTACCCAGAAAAAAAGCCCTATTAGAAAGTAATAGTGAAATAGAAGTAATAGTGGTGGATGTGTCAGAACATGAGATAGAAAGACCCAAAAAAAAACAGAAATCATACTATAGTGGCAAGCAGGGATACCACACATTAAAGTCGCAAGTCGTTGCCGATCTCGCGCAGCGAGCGCGTTGCGACCAAAAAAGCGAGCAGGTAATCTGTGTCCGTTGTGAGAAAGGAAGAGTCCATGATTTTCGACTGTGGAAAGAGAGCAAAATAGGGTTAAATAAGGAAATAGAAATATTAGGGGACAAAGGCTATCAAGGGATTCAGAAAATCCATCAAAACAGTCAGATTCCTCATAAAAAAAAGAAAAAAGAAAAACTAAGTAAAGAGCAAAAAAAAGCCAATCGTCAGTTATCACAACGGCGCATAGTTATAGAACATATTCATCGTCGTCTCAAATCGGATACTTTCATCAAGATACAGAAATCGCCGACGGCGATTTGGTCTGAGATTGAATTTGATTGCTGGTATCTACAATTACGAACTTCGTTACCGACAAAAGGATATATCTTGATTACTTTTGCAAGAGATCTCATGAAAGTTAGATAGCTGCGGAAAGAAGTATCGAAAATAATTGGTAAATCCGAACGTTGCCAATCGCTTAATTAATCGTAAATATTGCCTCTAAAGTTAATCTCATAAATAAAGATTTCGTCTGTCTCCTTGACGATTTCAAAAATAACTCGCATTTTGCCAACACGAATTCTGGAGAATCCTTTTAACTCACCTTTAAGTTTTTTTATATCAAGTTCTTCAGGGGGATAAACGTTTTGAGTTTCAAGGCAGGTTTTGAGAATACCAATTTTAGTTAAAACAGATTTTCGGCTATTGGCATCTAGTTTCTCCAAAAATTTATTGGCTGATCTACTGATCCTGATCTTCACGATTAAACCAGCCTGTAACATCAACGAAGCCGTCGTCTTTGTAATCAACAGGATTAAAGGTTGCTTCTATGTCAGCTTGTTCTATATCATCCACATAGGGAATCAGCATCTCGAAGAATTTAAACCATTCTTCCCGCATAACTTCGCGGACGCTTTCCTTGATGATGGTTTTGAGCATTAGAGCATCTAAGGTGTTTGCCGGCTCCATACATTTTCCTCCAATCTACTTGAATTGTAGCAGCAGATCAAGAAAACGGGTTTCTTACAGCAGTTATCTTCAGGATTTTAGTTTTCTCAAGCTACTGTTCGAGGCAAGTCAAGAGATTGGGAGAGATTCAGGTAATCTAAGGATAGGCGGTTAAAGTGCGTCTTAGCTTACCTGATAGCGTTCTTAAAATCTATCTTCAGCAAAAGTTACTCATTTTAGCTATCTAGCTATATAAATGAGTATAGTCATTTCAGATAAGTCTGATACAGTCTAGACCGACAAAACCCTTATGAACTCTGGGATTGATATTCTCAATCTTAATTGAAATGACTATAACTTTAAAAGGTTTTAGATAGAGTTTTGGTTTCTATATTTAACCCCGATCCTCACAAACAAAGTCCACTACTCGATCAATTTCCCGGGATGAGCGGATGCGACGACTACCGCTGCCGAGTTCGCCACCACGACAATTGGCCCACCAACGCTCGCGACTGCCATTAACGATCGCATCAAATTCTCTAATTCTGCCACTATCATAATAACTGCGGCGATCAACGACAAAACGACCGATATTGGGGAGGCGAAATTCTTTGTAAAGATTACCTTGCCAACCGCCACCAGAATTACCGTGATGGTCGTCGGTGCGTACCTCAAACTCGCCCCGACAACCATTTCTCACCACAATATTGCCGTTCTCGAAATCCCAATTACCCTCACAGGGAGCAGCGGAGCGAGTACGGATTAATCTTACTTGGGCCCATCTAGCGTTGACGGGACAGCGAGTAGTGCGACCGTTTTGACTTTCACAATTAATTCTCGTGGTTCTGGCCGCTGCTGGCTCGCTCCCCAAGGGACAAATTAGCAATAAACCGAGACTAGATAATAAAATTTGGCGAAACATTGTCTTTATCTCCCAGAAATTCTCTAGTTTATCTTACAGGGGTATCAAGAAAATGAGTAGTAGTTGCCTGAAATGCCTTAATCAACAAAAAAGAAGGGTGATTTAACTTCACCCTTCCCCCTATTCGGTAAATTTTCTTGCCATCTTTAGAGAGCGTTACCGCGAGGTAATACTTCTTCAGGGAAGATAAAGTTTTCGTGGGGTTGGTCTTGGGGAGCCATCCAAGCTCTCAGACCTTCGTTAAGCAGAATATTTTTAGTGTAGAAGGTTTCAAATTCCGGGTCTTCCGCCGCTCTCAATTCCTGAGAAACGAAGTCA
>NZ_JAPZSR010000202.1:0-8178 GCF_027531875.1 Microcystis sp. LE19-84.1B
AATCGAGAATTTGAAAATAAAGAAGAACTGGAAAAAGTAGTCAATCAGCTTTTAAATGAAGGGGGATTGATTATTAAATGGAGTAGAAAACTTAAAAATAAGGGTAATGCTGTCAATGTAACTTAAATGCGTAAAAGCTTAACAAGCAGGGTTGTTGTAGCAGCTAAGAGCAAGTTGGGTGGGTTGATTTTCATCTTGTTTATCCGAGTTAAATTTTGGTTATTGGTGAGTAATTAGAGAGAGACAAACCATTCAGGATGATTGTTCAATCCCGTGAGAGAATTACCGAGATTGTCAGTAACATAAGCTAAGACTTCAGTTCCCAAAAGAATTTGGTTGCTGTTAAAGCTTAACTGTCCGAAGTTGATTCCACTGAGAGCCAATTTATCGCCTTGAGCAGAGTTGAAATCAAGAATGCGATCGCTGCCATTTCCTGACTTGAGAACGAAGCTATCAGCACCCGCACCGCCATAGAGAAAATCTGAACCTAAACCACCATCAAGTAGATCATCTCCTTCTTCTCCATAAAGTTTATCTATATTTCCCTCACCATAGAGACTGTCATTACCACTTCCACCGTTGAGAACATCTCGTTGGTTGGAACCGATTAACAAGTCATCACCAGCACCACTTTCTAAGCGGTAAGTACCGGATTTACCCAAAGCATCGATGCGATCATTTATTGGGGTTCCTTTAATCACGCTACCGCCAGTGGGAACTAATACTGGGTGGAACACTTGTAGGGTGAAGTTTGTACTAACACTTGCTCCCGGTTTATCAGTGGCAGTTACTTTTAGATTCAGATTACCAACATCTTTGTAAGCAGGAGTTCCACTGAAAGTTCGGGTTGTTGGGTTAAAGTTTAACCAACTGGGTAAAGCATCACCGTTACTGAGGGTAGCTGAATAAGTTAGGCTATCGTTTAGATCAACATCGGTAAAGGTATTAGTGGGAATTTGGAAGTTGAAGCCGGTATCTTGTGTGGCGATTTGATTGGTGATCGGATTTTGGACACTTGGTGCAGTATTATTTAGGGGATTAAAGGCAATTCCCTGTTCAATCCAGACCTCAATGGCGGTATTTGTAATGCCATAAATTTCATAAACTGCTCCATCATAAGCATCAGAGCCTAATTTAGTCCAAGGTACAGTGGAAGGATCGGAGTAATAAGCACTTGAAGCAACACCGTTAATCAACAGCTTTTTATTGCCGTCGAGCATTTGCAGCAAGCTAGACTGATTAAATTGAACGGAATTATTGTAGCCAATATCAACAGCTTCAATATTAAACAGATGACCAATGTTAGCATCTAGATAAAGCCGAGTTTGTTGACCTATTGTTTGGGGAATAAAGATAGTGTCAAAACCCCCACCTCCATCAATTTTACCGATAGTTTTACTATCAGTGCCGAATTCACCACCTAAGCCAATTTGATCATCTCCTTCGCCGCCGAAAGCATAAATCTGAGAAGTGTTAGCGGTGGGGATTAACATAAAGTCATCGCCATTTTGACCCCGCAACACAATCTTAGGAGTAGTAACATTCGAGGGAATAGTAAAAACATCATTACCATTCGTTCCGTCAAAAAAGGTAAAGGTTTCACTACCGCTATTTTGCTCATCTGCGGTTAACCAATCTTGACCATAAACGACATAGGTTAAGTCATAATTGCTCGTATCAGTGATGATGATATCTTGATAACCGTCACCATTGACATCCCCACCTGCATTGGTTTGATAAGGTAGGGTCCGATTCGGCAAGCCTTGAATGGGAATCTGATTTTGACTGCCATTGAGAATAATTGTGTTACTATTTAGGCTGGTATTGGGCGGTGTTGTGGGGGTATAGGGGGTAATCTCCGATGAACCTAATTGGATGTAACTTGGATTGAAAGGAGTCCCCTGATCAAAAAGAATATCATCAAAACCATCAGCGTTTATGTCTCCAACGGCAACAGATGGAGAAGGAAGATTAGTAGGTTCGTATAGATTCCAAGAGTTCGGGTTATAAATGATATTTGTTTGAAATTGTCCAAAATTGTTGGTTTTTCCCGTACCATACAAAATAGTAGAACGCATAATAGGAGAGGCTTGTTCGCCGTCAACCTCTGACCAAGATGTTTGGGCAATAGATACTAATACGTCCTCAATACCGTCAGAGTTAAAGTCACCAGAACTAATGGATGAATTTATAGCCACCGAGTCTGTAACCTCGAACCCATCCCCATACCAATTACTGTTATCAGTCCAAGGAGAGTTCAGAAAACTCAAGGATAGCTCAGAAAGGGGTAAATGGATGTCATTATTGAATTGGTAAACACTAACCTGTGTTTGGAGTTCTACCTCGACAGAAGAGCCACCAAATTCGTATTCAAGGGTGATAACTTCTGAAACTCCATCGGCGTTAATATCCGCTACTCCAATCCCCGGAACATAGCCCAATGTACCAAGACTATAATGCTGGAATTGGGAACTCAAGCCACTTGCTGAACCCAAGAAATAGTTAATTTGATAATCATTCCCAAGCAGAGGTTGACCATAATTAGTACCAGTTAAAACCACTAAGTCATCATAACCATCGCCATTAATATCTCCTACACTGGTTTGAATAATAGATAATTCATTTTGGGTGTTATTACTAGCAAAGGAATACAAAGTCTGACCCACAATAACATTGTTTGTGATAGGATTACCCATATTCACAAGCAGTTCTGTGGTTTTGCCATCTGTCTTATTGATACTCCCAGATGCTATATCTGCGTACCCATCCGCATTAAAATCACCATGAGCAATCAAAGCAGTGCGAGGAGAAGCAATTAAGTTAGTAGAGGGTAAATTACTATTATTAGCGGTGAGGGCATAAGTTCGTTGGGTGCTAACATTGGTTAGGGTACTTGCTCCTATAGTCAATTGGTTACCCTGTGACGATGACCCACTATTAACAAAATCATCAAAGCCATCCCCATTAACATCTCCTACTGAAACCCCGGGATATTTATTGACTAAGATAAAACCATTATCACTGCGTAAATCATTCACATTTAAAGAAAGTCCACCCTGTAACCAAGGATGTCCAATGGCTACATAAGCCTCACTATGACCATTACCATCATTACTACTGGGAGCACCTAAAATAATATCATCTCCCCCCGTAATAGAACCGTAATCGCCATTAATATCCCCAATCCCATTAAGATTCTGTCCCACATTACCTGCATTAGAAGGATTACTATTACTTAATGGGTTAGCTACTCCTTGGTATTGGAAAACACGAGAATCCGTTAGATTGGGATCAAGATAAATTGTGCCACCCGATGAGAAGGCATTTGTACTGCCAAAGACTATATAGGCACTACCAGCATTACCATAGGCAAAAGGTGCGCCGATGAGTAAATCACTAATTTTGTCATTGTTAATATCACCTCCATTAGCAACAGCCCAACCCGCTTGTCCTAAAGCTAAATTCCCGGCAAAAGTTACTCCTTTACCCGCGCCAATAGAGGCTAAACTCGAAGGTAATGAGCCAGAGTTTCCGAATATTACATAAACTTTGCCGAGATTAGTAGTACCACTAACCGCAGCATTAGGCGCACCGATTACTAAATCTAAATGACCATCTCCATTCAAATCTAGGGTGGTTATCGCATTACCAACTCCATCATAAAAACCGTAGTTCGTAGCGGGATCACTGCTGGGTTTACCTGTACTTGGATTCAGGTTCCCGTTAACACTTCCACTGGTGAAACTGGTTGTCCCATTAAATACCCAGTTAGTTGCACTTGTAGTAGCGGTTAAGTTGATAGATGCGTTAGTATTTGACCAATTAAATTGGCTTCCTGATAATACATAAATTGCACCACCATAACCGCGAATATCTTGAGGATTGCTGGGATCACTTACTGGATTAACGACAGGCGCCCCGATGGCTAAATCAAGTTTACCATCTCCATTTAAATCTAAAACCTGTACAGCAGACCCTAAACCTTGACCCGCACTGGGAGCATTAATGGTAGCAATAAGACTGGTGGTAATGGTTTTACCTGACCCCGATAATTGATAGACTTTTACCTTATTAGCTAAAGGAGAACCAACGATCAATTCAGGTTTTCCATCTCCATTTAAGTCTGCTAAAAGGATAGTTTCTCCAAAGCCATCGCTACTATTTCCTGTGAGTGGTGATGCGGCTAAAGTATTAAGCGCTACGGTGGTGCTGTTGGTGGGAATTACCGACTTATCAAAGACATAAATATTGCTATCATTCGTTCCCCCACTGTTAGTGGAATTGGGAGCGGATATCGCATACCAAGTATTAGCAGAACCAACCCAAGAACTAAGACTGCTACCACTTTGGGGAGAGGCGGATGTAGTGGGTGTTCCTCCAGTAATTTTGACAACGTTTTGACCTGACTGGGGACTATCTAAGTTAAGTCCTTGGTCTGATACTTGCACACCAGTAGAACCAAAAACTATATATACACTACCGTCACTATTATTAGCTCCTGGCGCAGAAATCCAGAAATCACCAAGAGCTGCATTATTATTAGTGCTGTTGGTATCACCGTTAACATTCCCCGCACTACCTAAAGCTTGACCTAATTGATCATTGAATGGACCAATCATGGAAAAACCACTATCTATAGCCAATAAGTTAATCGTTTGGTTGGTATCCTGTAAAGTGGCGTAAGCGGTTAAAGTGGTTTGTTGACCATCTTGGAGGATTAACTTAAATTTCTCATTGAGATGTTCTAACAAGTTATCGTCAAAAATATTCACCTCAATGGTTTTGCTGGTTTCGCCGGGAGCAAAGGTGAGGGTTCCAGCTTTATGTTCGTAATCGGCTCCGGCGGCGGCACTAATATCTACTGTGCGATAATTTAGGGTTTTGCTAGTATTGATGTCACCTTCTCGCGTAATGGTAAAAGTCACTTTTCCTTCATTTTCTTTGACGGTTTTATGACTTACTGAGAAGAGACTATTACTGGTGCTACCGGTGGTGGGATTACTAATGATATTATCAATCTGATCCGGTGGTGTCGGATTAGAATCTGTTTGGATAGAATTAGCCGTATTCCAATTATTTCCGTTATAAATACTTTGGCCAAGACTGGAGGTTCCGGTTGTGGAATCAAGTACAACCCAACCTAAAGTAATACTATTATTACTAGCATTAACATTGATGCTAGAAAAACTCAAATTAGAGCCGGAAAGGGTAGCAACGCTAGATTGATAGTTTTTCCAACTTCCTGTCGTTCCACTAGGGACCCAAAAGGCGACAGATAAGTTAGTTTGAGCCGTTTCTCCTGAACCTGTGCTAGTTGTCCATATAGCGAGAACACCGTAGGGAGTTGAGGTTAAACTCTGTACAGATTGACCAGGTTGTAACCAAGGGATGGCTGTAGGGGTTGAATTATTGGTATTTAAGGTTCCATTACTTACTTGTCCGATGACATAGTTGGAGGTGATGGTTTGTTGTAATTGATTGAGAGCTTCACTGGAAACGGTATTAGGCGCACCGACTAATAAATCGGCTTTACCATCGTTGTTTAAGTCTCCTACTGCACTAACAGAAGACCCACTGAGTTGATTTGCGCCTCCTTGACCGATTATATAACCCTGAACAGTTGTGCCGATGTTACTAACATTAATACTAGCAACAGTACCAATATTGTTACTGCTTCCTCCGTAGATGACGTAACTTACACCGGCTTGATTATTACCTCCATTGGGTTCACCAATTAGTAAATCTCCTACACCATCACCGTTTAAGTCGCCAGCACCGCTGACTTCTGTTCCAGCACCGGTAATAGTAAAGCCATTTGTTCCATTGATTCCAGAGAAACCAATACTGTTATTTTGGTTTGTGGAAAGGCTAGAACCGCCAAAAATAATGTAACTATTTCCTGCAAGATAATTTCCATTAGCATCTTGGGTAGCAGGATAGCCAACAATTACATCGTTAATACCGTCGCCGTTAACATCGCCAGCACTACTTACTTGTAACGGTGCAGGGTTGTCTAAATCATCAAAAATAACGAAGCCTTGACCCTGATTAATGGTTCCTAAATCTAAGGTTTGAGTGGATAAATTCGCACCAAATAGGATAACTGCAGCTCCTGTTCCACCAATGAGTAAATCCCCTTTGCCATCCTGATTAACGTCTGGAATCAAGGCCACGCTACCGATATCTAGCACTGTCTCCCCATTAACCGCTGAGGTAACATTCGTTAGGGTAATTGTGCCACCTGGTGTATTTGGAGACGTTAGGTTTGAGTTAGGGTCATTTGAGGCGATATTATTTCCTTCCGTTAGGCGACTAACAATGGGATTATTAAGATTGCTTCCTGGGTGGAAGGTATAAATATTGGCTCCTTGCTGATTTCGGATATAAAGTCCGCCATCAGTTCCCAAGGCAAGATAAGCCCCTGGATTTCCCCCTGTATTGGTTGACCAGAATTGCTGTGAAGCCAAACCAGCAAAGGCAGTTAAAACGAAATTACCATCTGTTTGCATCAGAGCTTGGACATTGGTAATATCTTGAATGGGAAAGATAATGTCCTTTGATGTATTGCTATTCCATATCTCTAGGTTAGTCGTTTGGTTTGTTAAGACAAGATTGCCTTGGTTATCTAAGCTGAGTAGAAATACATTATCTGCTATAAATTGAGACAAAATCAGAGTGATTTCCCCTGATTCCTGATTGGCATTTGGCGCACTGATGGCATAATCGGCCTTGCTATCTCCATTGAAGTCATAACCCCCTGTTACGACTGAACCTAGGCGATCGCCAGCTTGTCCATTGGGGTTAGTAATTTGTTGTCCGTAAGCAGGATTATTGCTGAGTAAAGTATCAATATCAGTGATGCTTTGAGGCGTTTCAAATAACGTTCCCCCATAGAGTAAATAAGCAGCCCCTTGATTATTATTAAGACCAGGCGCACCAATAATTAAATCACTCTTACCATCGCCATTGACATCGCCTGCATTAGCAATACTATAACCTAATTCACTCAACGCTTGTCCTGTTAACAGTAAGCCATTACTACCCAAATTATTGAGGTCATTAACTTGGTTATAGTCTTCTGCAAATACCACATAAACGCCGCCTTGTTCATCATCAAAATCCGGCGCAGTCATGGCAAAATCCGCCTTACCCCCACTATTAACATCTCCTAAAGCGGTCACGGCTTGCCCAAAACTGGCAAAGTATTCATTGTCTAAAGTCCAATAAAAACCCGAAGTGTTAGCATTGGCAGGATTTTCTGAGAAAGTCCCTAAATCAACCTGATTATTTCCTGTTTGTCCATATACGACATAAACTTGTCCGGGTGGGGTAGTAGCAATTTGTTGTACGGTAGGGTTATTAATAGATTCATATTGCCAAGCAATGACGACATTGCCATTATTATCGAGGGCAATATTCGGGCGTTGGTTAGCTCCGGCTGTATTTGAAATAGCTTGTAAACTGTTGGCATTCCAGTTAATACCATTACTGCCTAATGTTCCATTCAAAAAGTATAAATAGGAAAGATTGGCTGAATTATCATCTACCGTTCCTGTAAATGTCCCGTAAACTGTTGTTCCATCAGGAGCAATGATGTAGGATATATCACTACTATCAATTAAATCGTTGACATCCTCTCCTAATAATGCAGCGTAACCAGGTTGAGTTAGATAAATTGTGGAATTAGGTTCGGATGAAACACTGACAGGTAATCCTCGGTAATTTTGACTGAAACTGGTTTCCCCAGTTGAACTAGAGACTTTATCAGCAATTCGGATATAAGAACCAAAGGAAATCGAGAAGAAAAAGAAATTAAATTCAGCCTTAGCTTTATTGGTATAAATCGCCGCCTCAAAACCATTGTTGTTAAATTCTTCTGTTTGAACCCCTTTGACGGATAAATCAACAAATCCCTTAGCCAGACTGAGCTTGAGATAAAGACCGGTATCTATTCCCAAATTGAAGTCAGAATCATCAGTATCATCTAAGGCATCCCCTAAAAAGCTAAAGAATTTGGCTCTACCGAACCTGTCATGCAAAACTATCAACAACTCATGCTTGTAAAGCTTGTACAATAGGGCTTTGAGTTTTTGTTAGATTGATATTTATCAACTTTAGAGCATTGCTGGACAGAGAGGGAGCTTGGGGAATTTTCTACAGTGTAAGTTCGGAAGAACC
>NZ_JAPZSR010000324.1:0-1672 GCF_027531875.1 Microcystis sp. LE19-84.1B
GTCGAGGGAATCAACAATAAACTTAAACTAATAAAACGGAGAGGCTATGGCTTTAGAAACTTTCGGAATTTTTGGGTTAGAAGTATGTTATCTTGGCATCTTGTATGTTGATTTAGCATAAAGGGTAACGAAGAGCCAAAAATCTATTACTCTGTACATTATCACCGAATATGCAAATAACGGTAACTTACCCATATCGCCTGAACAATTAACTTCTCTATTGGAAAAGCTTAATCAATTAAGCATTGATGAATTCAATAGGCTTTTATCTTCTGACAAAAAATATAAACAATTAAGGCACAACTTAGGCTGGTATATTTTTGGTGGGGCTGGTGTTGGAGTCGGCGTTGGTTATGCGTCTGCAAAAGTAGATATAGAAAAGATTATTCAAGAGTTAACCCATAATAATAGTTTGTATGTTCCTGACTTGACTCCTTCTTCATCAAGTAATCCTAGTTCGCAAACAGAAGATAACTCAGAACAGCACTATCCTAGAAGTTCAATTCCTAAAGAGCATATAGCTAGTTCAGTCATATTGCACAAATCTATAGACTCTTTACCTGACACTAGAGAACCATTTCTCCCTGTTAGCAGTAGTCGCGGTAGCAGTTCTTTTCCAACCCACCACCAAGAGCAATTGTTAGAGAGTTCTATTAATCATAATATAAGTGGAGGATCACCAGAACCTCACCCAATCAGTTTGGACAAGTCTAACGGAGATATTGAAGATTGTGACCACTTAAATCATTGTGACCACTGCGATCACTTAAATCATTGTGGCCACTGTGACCATTGCGATCACTGCTTTATAGCTACTGCTGTCTATGGCACTTACGAATCACCTCAAGTTATCAAATTAAGACACTTTCGAGACGAAAAACTGAGAATGTATCTATTAGGAAAGTTATTTATTTTAATATACTACAAATTATCGCCACCTTTAGCTCGCTGGCTTAAAGATTCACCAAACTTTGCCAAACCAGTTCGTCATATCCTTGATATGCTTGTCAAATGCTTAGAAAGTTAATTTATAGATGTTTCTCTATACACACAAGAACAAGACGGAAAGTATCGATTTCCAAATTGTTAATATTTGTTATTCCATTAGTCGATTGTTTAGAGAAAATCGGTTTACGGTTTATTCTCGATTTTGCTGTTATTCACTGTATCCGATTCTATCAAAAATATCTTTCGCCTCGTAAAGGATTTTCCTGTGCTTACAGCGTACTTTATAGATGTGAATCATGCTCGGAGTATTTTCGGAAAACTGTAAAAATTTACGGTTTGAAAAAGGCAATTTTTCTGTTTCAGAAGAGACTAGAAGAATGTAAACTTGCTTATAGAGAACTACTGAAGGGAGACAATAAAAATTAGCTCCATAAAACATAAACACTAATAGACATTAATTTTGTAGTAGAGCTACTCTTCGTCAGTAGCCCAGCAGGATGAGCTACGCAGTGCTAAACCAATAAAAAAAGTACAGCAAAGGCAATACCTTCCCCACTTGCATGGGAAAGGTATTGTTTTGTGTAAAGAATAATCCTGGCATCGAGCTATTGTCCCGGTCGGCAACCCGACAAGTATCTTGGCCACGGTGAAGTTTCACAACCGAGTTCGGGATGGAATCGGAGTGGTGCCATCACGTTAAAGACACCAGGAAGGGTAGAACCCT
>NZ_JAPZSR010000079.1:0-52765 GCF_027531875.1 Microcystis sp. LE19-84.1B
GCCATGACCTGAAAACTGCACAGGATATGACTGGTACTCATGAAAAGAGCCATGTAGTTGAGGAGCGGAATGAAGCGAAAGTTTCACGTTCCGTTCTGAAGACAAGTCGAAGCGGTGACGCTTCGGCTTAGTTTAACTTAAAGCTAAATTAAAACAGTATCAGGCTATAGAAGATGCTATCCGCACCGCTCAATTCATCCGTAATAAATGCTTAAGGTATTGGATGGACAACAAAGGTGTAAATAAGTATAATCTATCAGCTTATTGTCGGGTTTTAGCGCACGACTTTAAATTTGCTGATGAGTTAAATTCCCAAGCAAGGCAAGCATCGGCTGAAAAGGCATGGTCTTCTATTTCCCGTTTCTTTGACAACTGTAAGCAGAAGGTAATCGGAAAGAAAGGCTATCCTCAGTTTAAAAAGTTTTCCCGCTCGGTTGAATATAAAACAACAGGATGGAAGCTTCTTAACCCTAAAACCATTCATTTCAGTGATAAAAAGGAGATTGGAACACTTAAACTAAAAGGGACTTGGGACTTAGGATACTTTCAGCAGTCTGACATTAAACGAGTTAGGCTTATTAAACGTGCTGACGGCTATTATTGTCAATTTGTTCTCTCTTGTGAAGTAAAAGAGGATGTTAAACCATCAGGTAAGTGTATCGGAATAGATGTGGGATTAGCTTCTTTTTATACTGATCATGAAGGTAATAAAGTTGACAATTCTAAATTTTTAAAAAAGTCCGAGAAAAGATTAAAACGACTTCAAAGACGATTATCTAAAAAGAAAAAGGGAAGTAAAAATCGTCAAAAAGCTAGACAAAGATTAGCTAAGGCTCATCTTAAAATAAGTAGGCAACGTAAAGACTTTGCTGTAAAGTTAGCAAGGTGCGTAGTTCGCTCTAACGATGTGATAGCCTACGAAGATTTAAGAATTAAGAACTTAGTCAAGAATCATTGTTTAGCTAAATCGATCAATGATGCGGTCTGGTATCAGTTTCGAGAATGGCTGGAGTATTTTGGGGTTAAATTCGGCAAGATAACGATTGCTGTCCCACCGAACTATACAAGCCAAAACTGTTCAAACTGTGGTGAAGTTGTTAAAAAATCTTTATCGACTAGAACCCATCAGTGTAAGTGTGGGTGTGTTTTAGATAGGGATGAAAACGCCGATATTAATATCCTTAAAAAAGGGTTAAGTACCGTAGGGCATACGGGAACTTTCGGGCTAGACCCGATGAACGCTTGGGGAGAGAATACCTCTACTTTTTCAGAAGTAATTCTGTCTAAGCAAGTAATCTCTTTGAACCAAGAATCCCTGTCGCTTTAGCGCAGGGAGTGTCAAAATAGTTGAATCTAGGTTGTGCAGATAGAGCGCCATGAAACACACATTATCCGTATTAGTTGAAGATGAAGCGGGAGTCTTAACCCGTATTGCTGGATTATTTGCCCGTCGCGGCTTTAATATTGAAAGTCTGGCCGTGGGTCCTGCCGAACAGATGGGAGTTTCTCGGATTACGATGGTAGTACCAGGGGACGAGGACAGCATCGAACAGTTAACCAAACAACTTTACAAATTAATTAACGTCCTTAAGGTGCAGGATATCACCCAAACCCCTTGTGTGGAAAGGGAATTAATGCTGATTAAAGTTAATGCTACCGCCGAGCGCCGAGCGGAAGTGATCGAATTAGCGCAGGTATTCCGAGCGCGGATTGTGGATATTTCCGAGGAAACCCTGACCATCGAAGTGGTGGGGGATCCGGGTAAAATGGTGGCGATTATGCAAATGCTGAATAAATTTGGCGTTCGCGAGGTGGCCCGTACCGGTAAAATTGCTCTGATTCGCGAGTCGGGAGTCAATACGGAATACCTGAAAGCTTTAGAGGCTAAAATGGCAATTTAGGCATATTGGGGATGAATTGGGGTGTTAGGGTGTTAGGGTGTTAGGGTTTTAGTTGAAATTTACCACTTCCCCATTCCCCCACTTGCCTATTGCCTTCAGAAGCTGATAACCGATAAAAACTATGTCTAACCAGTCGCCGAAAACCCAAATTAGTCAACTTGTCACCGTTGCCGTGCAGAAATTGCAAGGAAAGGTGAATTTTCAGGCGGTAAATCTCAAAAAAGGGGCGAGAGTTCCCGAATTACGCATTAAAAACGAGAATGGCAGCGGGGAAAGCAAATATCCCCTTATCGGCGATCGCTATTTGTTGGGCCGTAGTTCCAGTTCCTGTGATATTACTATCCGTAACACCGTAGTGAGTCAGATTCATTGTTCCCTGCAGCGTGACCCGAAAAATCCCCATAATTTCCTGCTCACAGATGAAAACTCCACTAACGGGGTTTATATGGGTAAACGTCGTCTGAAAAGCGTTTCCCTGCGTCATGGTGATACTTTTACCCTGGCCCCCCCAGACTTAGCCAATTGTGTCACCATCTCCTACTACTGTCCCCCTCCCCTGTGGGCGCGACTTTTGCGCTATGGTTTCTATGGTGCGGGTGGTATTTTCGGTTTATTGGTTCTAGGGATTATCTGGGAAAGTCGCAAAGTTAATGTTTATCCACTCCCTTCCGGGGTGAGCGGTCCAGTGGTGGTTTACCCTAGGGATGGTCAAACTCCCCTCAATCCCAGGCGACAGGAAACTCACCAAGAATTAGATAATCTGGGCGATTTTTCTCCCTATTTGCCCAAGGCGCTTGTCGCTTCCGAAGATAGTCGTTTTTACTGGCATTTTGGCGTTGATCCTTTGGGGATTGTCCGGGCTGTTATGATTAATCGGGAACGTCAAGGCATTCATCAGGGGGCCAGTACCCTGACTCAACAGTTAGCGCGTAGTTTATTCCCGGAAGTCGGTCGCCAAAATACTGCCGATCGCAAAATCCGGGAGGCTGTGGTCGCTTTACAATTAGAAGCGGTCTATAGTAAGGATACAATTCTCAAAACCTATCTCAATCGAGTTTATCTCGGTCTGGCCGGTTACGGTTTTGAAGATGCGGCCCGCTTTTATTTCGATAAATCCGCTAGAGATTTAGATATCTCCGAGGCTGCTACCCTTGTGGCTATGTTACCCGCCCCGAATCGATTTAATCCCATTCAAGATTACGACACTTCTGTACAATTACGCAATCGTGTCATCGATCGCATGGCTCAATTAGGCATGATTTCCCCGGAAGCGGCCGCCAGCGCTCGCAGATCCCGCATTGAAATCAGTCCCCAAGCCAAAAAATCCCTATCTAGTACAATTGCACCATATTTTTATAGTTACGTTTTCGAGGAATTACAAGACCTTTTAGGGGAAGAAGTGGCGAAAGAGGGCAATTTTATCGTTGAAACCAGTTTAGACCGCCGGCTGCAAGCGATCGCAGAAAAAAGCTTAAAAACTCATATTTTAAATCAAGGTTCCCGCTATCGATACTCCCAAGGTGCTTTAGTTACCTTAAACAGTCAAACCGGGGAAATTCTCGCTTTAGTCGGGGGAGTTGATTATCAAAAAAGCCAATTTAACCGCGCTATCCAAGCTAAACGTCAACCCGGTTCCACTTTTAAGGTATTTGCTTATGCTGCCGCCCTAGAAAAGGGAATATCGCCCTATAAAACCTATACCTGCGCTGGACTCTCTTGGCAAGGACAAGCCTATTCTCCCTGTGAACGTAGTAGCGGGGGGGTCAATATGTTTCAAGGTTTAGCGCGATCGGAAAATAGTGTTGCCCTTCGCATTGCTCGCGAGGCAGGATTAAGCAATGTGGTCAATGTGGCGGAACGTTTGGGGGTGAAATCACCTTTAAATGCCGTACCGGGGCTAATTTTAGGGCAAAGCGAGGTAAATGTCTTGGAAATGACCGGCGCTTATGCGGTTTTTGACCATGGCGGGCGCTGGAATCGTCCCCACGCCATTAAACGCATTCTCGACGCTTCCGACTGTAAAAATGTGGAGGATTTGAGTACTTGTCGGGTTATTTATGACTATGGCGAAGATAGCGATAGAAATCAGCAGGTAATCTCAGCTAAAACCGCCGAAACGATGAATAGTTTATTGCGGGGGGTGATAACCAATGGTACAGGAGGTGCTGCTAGTATTGGCATGGGAGAAGCGGGTAAAACGGGAACTACGGATAATTATGTGGATCTCTGGTTTATCGGTTATCTTCCCCGGCGCGACTGGGTGACAGGCATTTGGTTAGGTAATGATAATAATTCTCCCACTTCCGGCAGTAGTCAACAGGCAGCCCGGTTATGGGGCGATTATCACCGTCAGTTAATCACCACACAAAACTAATCCCAATACTACTAGCTAGGGTTTGCGGCAAAAAGCTTTTCCTAGGGGCAGGGTGTGGCCCCCCAACCCCCCCGACATCGGGGGGCAGGTGGGGTGTGGGGTTTTATCGATTTTCAGGTGGTCAACTACCTAATTTTCAGGGAAAAAGTCCCGGAATTTTCCCCCCGATCCCCGCAATGGCTGGCACTTTTTGAGGGGAAAAAAGTCCAAAAGTCTTATCCAACAAGGTTTTTAGATTTATTCAGCAGACCCTAGCTACTGTTCCCGTTGCCTGTTCCAGAGTTCCCTAAAACCAGAGACTTCCCACTTCACCATTAAAGTAATAAGGGTGTCTTAGCCCTAGCTAACACACCCAGTATCTGTCTATTCAAACAAGGAATTAAATGAAGGCGAAGTTACCAGCAGCTAATGTACCAGTAATCGAGGTAACTGTCGCAACGGTGATGTTGGGGGTTGACCAGTCACTGTCAAAGTCATAGAGGAGGGTCTTTGTATCGGTGGCGAAGGCAAAACGAATTGATGATTTAGTATTCCCCAAGGCCTCAATATTATCAAAAGTATCAACAATGATACTGCTAGAAGCATTGACAGCAGTAGCGGCATCACTAACAACTGCCGTCGTACCCGCTGTTGGAACGCCTCCGTAAGCACTAACAGTAAATGCGAAGACATCATTATCACCGGTAATGAATTGGGAAACTGTCTGATTACCCTGATTGGTAAATACAAATGTATCAGCACCATTACCACCATCTAGGGTATTCACTCCCGTGCCACCAGTTAGGGTATCGTTTCCGTCGCCACCAGTTAGGGTATCGGATAACGCGCCACCATCTAGGCTATCGTTTCCATTGCCACCGATTAGGGTATCGTTTCCATTGGCACCGATTAGGGTATCGTTTCCATTGCCACCATCTAGGCTATCGTTTGCCGAACCAGCATTTAGGCTATCGTTTCCGTCGAAACCGAACAGGGTATCGGCCATCATGCTACCGGTTAGGGTATCGTTACCATTTGCACCTCTAAGTACGAAGGGACCAAGGTTACCCAACATGGCAATTTCTTCGCTAGCGGCATCTTGGTTTTGTGCTTTAGTAAACCTTTGATTACCACCAAAGTCGAGGATATGGGTTGCCGGACCGGTTGCAAAAGTAGAGGCGACGTAAGTGTCAGTTCCGCCAGGAAGAAAATAATTTTGTGAAAAAGGGGGGGTGCTTTTATAACCAGAGAGGTTAGCACTCGCCACGTCAGTCTGACCGACTCCGTTGCGAAGTAACCAAGCGGAACGTCCAGAGATTTTACCTAAAGCAGTAAGATTTCTACCGGTGACTGTGGTAGTGATAGAAACGGCTAGGTCGAGATTGGCTGGAGCGGCTTTCCAAAAAGCTGCTAGACTTGGGGGGAAAGTGGTACTATCGATGGTATAACCCGTGGTGGAGCCAGTCGGAGCAGAGATATATGTAGTGGACATAGTTTTTTTTTGAGTGGTATGTTTGAACCTGAGGATTTTGACAATATTCTACCCGATTATTACACACCCAGAAAAAAATGCAACCGTGTTTGCTAGGTTTGTTTCCTGAATTGTTGCTAATGGTTAAATTTTTATCAATTTTGGGTTAATTTTCGGCTGGGTGTGATATAAATCACGCCAGAAATTAAAGTTAATGCTACTGATAGCCAAAAGGCAATCTGAGAAATTAAGTTATATTCAGAAGGCAAGGGAGCAATTAAGAGAGCGATAGCGATAATTTGGCTGACTGTTTTGCTTTTTCCCCACCAATTAGCCCCTTTTATGTCGCTATTTCCCGTTAAATTCGGATTAATACGCCAACCAGCGATCGCTAATTCCCGAGCGAGAATCAAAAATACTCCCCAAGCAGCAATTAAATCCATTTCAATCAGAGCTAAGAGGGGAGCGAGAACCAGCAATTTATCGACCAAAGGATCGAGAAATTTACCTAATTCGGTGATTTGATTTAATTTTCGCGCTAGATAACCATCGAGCCAATCGGTGCTGGCAGCAATCAGAAAGATAATTAAACTTAACCAGCGATCGATTTCTGTGCCTCGGTGCAACCAGTATAAAATTAATGGCAGTCCCAAGAGTCGCGATAGGGTAATCGAGTTGGGTAGGTTCATTTTTCAGTGATCAGTAAACAGTAAACAGTAATCAGTAATCAGTCAACATTAATCAGTAAAAAGGCAGCTGCGAGCTTGTCGCTTAATACTATTCACTGAAAACTCACACCTGATCACTGATAACTGATAACTGATAACTGATAACTGATATTTAGCTGGCTAATTTGAGATCGAAATTACTTTGTTTATTGCCTAATTGTCTGAGCCAACGATAATTATAAGCTAAAGCACCTCGCAGGGTGGGATAAACGGCATAATTAACGCCAAATTCTTGGCAAACTTCCGCTAAGATTGGGGCAATTTTGGGGTAGTGAATATGGCAAATTTGCGGGAAAAGATGGTGAACAACTTGATAATTTAATCCCCCTAAATACCAATTTAAAAAGATATTTTTAGGAGCAAAATCTACGGTAGTTCGCACTTGAAAGATTGCCCATTCGTCTTCGATTTGGTTAGCTGCCGAGGGTTGAATAAATTCGGCGGGTTCCAAAACATGAGCTAACATAAATACATGACAGGCAAGCACTCCATAGGTCATAAAAGCAATGAGAAAACCGATCGCTATTTCTAGGGGACTATAACCAACTAAGAGAGGAATGCCAATAAACCAAAAGAGATAAACAAGTTTTCCGCTCAATAAAACGAATAGATCGATCGGTTTAGGATTGGGAATTTTAATCTCGCCAAAACGATGACCAAAGAGAATAGAGCGCACATCGGAGAATGACCAATAGATAGGAATTATAGCGTAGAGAATCGGGATAAATAAATGTTGATAACGATGATACCATTTATGCTCGGCATGGGGAGTCATTCGCACGATACCATCGCCGTGAATTTCCACATCGTACCCTAAAACATTGGTGTAGGTATGATGGAGATAATTATGACGAAAACGCCAGAGATAACTGGAAGTACCGATGATATAATCGTAGCTCATGCCAAGGAGAGAATTAACCCATTTTTTACTAGAATAGCCGCCATGGTTAGCATCATGACCAATGCTAAAACCGATTCCTGCTAATCCTCCTCCTAAAACCATGCAACCGATAATTTTCAGCCACCAGATATCTGGACCAAAAAGCACAAATAGCCAAGCGGCAATTACCCAAGTTAAAATCGTGATCGTCTTCAGGTACATGGCAAAATTATCTCTGGTGGGGATGCCGTTTTCGGTAAAATAAGCATCAACCCGTTTATTCAATTCCTTTCTAAAACCCTGATTTTCGGTAAAAGTTACTCGCATTCCTAATTTTTGTCCTAGAAGTTGATATGACGGCTATTTGTGGCAGCTCAGAGTTAATTTATGATTCTTTTACTGGTTTGCTAAGGCTGTCTCACTATAACTGATAATTTCTCATCAGTCCCTGATCTATTGTCAGAGAAAGAGGTGCGCTTGGCAAGGCAATCGCTCAATTTGTTTGCTACTCTTGCAGAAAATCCTCGGTTTTTACCTAATCAGATATCAGATACCTGTAGCCGGTGATAGAAATGATCGTTAGGTACTTTTATACTACTATTAAAGCCATTGAAGGCGATCGAGTTTTCTGGTGCGAAGTGCCACAATTAAGAAAATCGATCGATGCGATCGCTGGAAGCGCGGCCAATGATGAAGCGGTGTATTTTTATCTGTGGCAATGCTTACAGAATGATCCTAATAACCAATTAGTCAAGTCCCATTGGATGGTTTTCTTACAATATCGCTCCTCTATGGTAACTCAAAGGGTCTATCAAAATGTTGGCCATCGGATCGATGCTGATTATGAAACCCTATTCTACTATTTGCTGAATTTGCTGACCACGGCAATCACCAACAATCCTAGCAATTTTTACGGTAACTTTCAGGATAAAAAGACCCAACCGGGATTTTTTCGCTTAATCTTAGAAAAATGGACAGACAAAAAATTGAGAAATACTCTCTATAATTTCCTGCGAGGAGAGTATAAAACTATTGGCAGGACTAATCTCGGTATAGTCAGTCTTTTTAGTGCGAATAAAATTCAAAAAGTTTTACGAACATCGGGTATCTTGACCGAGAATCACCTGCTAATATTTAACTGTTTTCGAGAGGTTAAAAAAGCTTCTCTTAGATCATTAGATAAATGGCAAGAGGAAGATTGGCAACAAGTAATCGATCGCCTACAGCAGTTACAACCGCAAGTTATTCTCACCGTTGAGGAAGTGCAAGCAAAACTCAATCAAATAGGGGAGATAATGCGTAATCATATCGATCCTCCTTACTCTAAATTTGAGCCTACTAATTATGACGATAATAGCAATTACTTTTGGGAAAATCTCTCCAGCAAGAAGCCAAGTAACGATTTACTACAACAGCAAGAAATCCAGGAAGATATTAAGAAGTTACTGATCACTCAAGAGGAGGAAGTTAAACAGATTGTCTATTGTTACTATCATCAAAAGATGACACAGGTACAGATCGCTAATCGATTGGGAGTTCACTCATCTACTATTAGTCGAGAAATAACCCAATTATGTAAAAAATTTTATCAGCTACTCTGTGCAAGGGAAGGCAAAGATTGTCCTAGTTTGTTAAATGAGATTAAATTACAATCTCGGCAAAAACAAGAGATCGATGCTTATCTGGAATATTTTTGTCAGTCCTACTTAACTCAAATCTAATCTGTTAGGAGATACCATGAAAGTCAACCTCGATATTTTGCAACAAATTAACCCGAAATCCCTTTGGCTAACTTTTTCGGAAACAGAGATTAAACAAGCTCGATCGATTCTCGGTCAATACTCTAATCAAACCGCCAAAAATCAGGCTTTGATTAATTACTTAGTCCAAATATGCTTAAGCAATTGGCTGAAAGATAATCTTGATTTTTCCCTTCAAACAACACCTAAAAACCATCAGTATCTTTGGGAGTTTATTAACGGGTTTACTTGGCAAATTCAAGATAAAAAAGTGACTACTATTCCCAGTCAAACTATTGACATTGAGGGATTGACAATAGAGCAAGAATGGGTTGATATTCCCGATTTAGCGGCCGATTTTTATCTAGGGGTGCAGGTAGATTTAGCAGAAAAATTCCTCAATATCTGGGGTTTTATATCCAGAAAAGATGTTAAAAATCTCGCAGAATACGATCCAATTTACCATCAATATTATTTGGACAGTGAGCAAATTATTGATGATTTAGATATTCTTTGGCAGAGTTGTTTAGAGGGAGAGAGTGAACAAGGAAAACTGGAATCTCTAGCAAAGTTATCGCCAGCAACAGCAGAAAATTTAATTAAAAAGTTAGGTCAAGTTTCACCCTATTCTCCGAGATTAGATATTAGTTGTCAGCAGTGGTTAGCTTTGTTGAATAATCAACAATGGCGAGAAAAACTTTATCAGCAGCGTTTAGAGGTAATCCCCACCAAACTTAGTCAATGGTTGCAGGGAATTATTACAGAGAAATGGCAGGAAATCCTCAGCACTATCGACAATTATCGTCCAATTAATCCGGGTTTTTTGTTGGCTGCTGAAAAAATCAGCAGCCGAGAATCTCTGGCAGATATTCAGCGAGAAATTAGACAACTGTATGCTAGTCAAAAAGAGGTGGAATTTTCGGAACATTTAACCCCAGAGGAAGCTTTAGCAAAACTACAACATCAAACCCAAGATGAAACTATTCGCTGGCAAGCGGCCGAATATCTCTGGAATATCGATCCTCATTATCCCAATGCTGCTATCCGTAAAATGCTCGATGTGGGTAGTCAATTAATGGGTTATAAAATCGCTTTAATGGTGGGAGTTTTATCGACCAGTGACCAGAGAATTGCTGTCTTAATTCGTGCCTATGCCATGGACAATTTTGCCAAGCTACCCCCCGGTTTATCTTTGCAAATTAGCGATGAAATAGGCCAATTAATCCCCAGTTTAGAGGCAATAGCAAGGGAGAAACCCTTAGATAGCTATCTACAGCTTTATTTTCTAGCTGATGCCGACGATCGCTTTAATGTTAACCTAAGTTTAGGGGACAGTAGCATTACCGAACAGTTTAGGATTTAATAGAGATAGCAGAAAATGTCAAGGGTAAAGACATGAGCAGAGTTGTGATTCTGAAAATTGGTGATGGCAGTTTTGAAACGGGATTTTCCGTCACTCTAGAAATTCGTGACAATCATCTCTTGATAGCACCTTTTGCTGACGGGAAATTAGTCCCTAACCTTGACATTGCTGACGCTTTGCAAAATTATCGTCGAGCTTATTATCATTGGGTAAAAAGTCAACCCAGTTTAGGAATTACCGTTCCTCATAGCATGATCACCCATGCAGCGGTAGGTGATCCTAGAGACAACCTCAAAAAAGCCACTAAAACTTTAAAAGATAGCTTAAATGAATGGCTAAATTCCAGTTCTCTGAGTTCGATACAAAATCATATCTTGTTCCATATAGGTACTGAGTCAGAAGTAAGATTTTTTATCCAAACTACCCACTTTGATTTACAACAAATTCCCTGGGAGTGTTGGAATTTTTTACACAAATGGTTTCCCGATGTGGAAATTGCTCTTACTATCCAGATAGATCCCCCGAGAGAACGTACTTTTACTTCCGCAATTAAGGTTTTAGTAATTTTGGGCAATATTGACATCGAAAACAAGCATACTTCCCTGTGTTTATCCAGTTTGCAAACGGTACTAGGAAACCAAGATAAGGTTTCTATGCAAATATTAAGTCCTGGTTCAGACCCTCCTCTTTCAACGATAAATATTCACAATGAGTTGATCAAAAATCCATGGGATATTGTAGTTTATTTAGGTCATAGTCAAACCAGTAGCGACGGACATGATGGAGTTTTTATCATTGATAATGATACGGCTTTATCTCCAGAACATAACTTAAGAAATTCCCTAGAAATAGCTGTTAAAAAAGGCTTAAAACTTGTTATCTGTAATTCCTGCGATGGGTTAGGTATTGGTCGTCAGTTGGCTAATATCGGAGTACCCCATATTATTGTTATGAAAGAACCGATCGCCGTGCGGGTTGCTTTGAGATTTCTAGAAGTTTTTCTTCCCAATTTTCTTGGACATAAATCCCTACAAGAATCCTTAACAATCGCTCGACAAGACTTAAAATTACACGGATTTGCGGTGGATGCTGCTAGTTCTTCTTTGCTGCCTCGTTTGATAGAAAATCCTGAAGAACCACCGTTGATTTTACCTTTACCCCCTGAAAATACGGAGGAAAATCACCAAAATAATCATGAGCAAAGTTGGCCTTTACGTCTATCTATTCGTTGGAAACAAGCTCTGTTATTTATTTTAAGTCTTCTGGTAACTTTATCAGTTTTATATTGGGGAGGAGTATTTTCCGATGATGCTAGTAAATACCCAGAAATTAGCTTAGGTGAAGAAATATTATTAAAGACAAATCGACAAGATAACAGTCTTGAACGGGGAAGACAAGCTTTTAAAAACAAAGAATATAAACAAGCAATTCAGCTTTTTAAAAAATCCCTTGATCGCTTGCCCAATAATCCAGAGATTCGCATCTATTATAATAACGCTCGTGCGGCCTATCAAGACAGAAATTCCTTAAAAATTGCCACCAGTGTTCCTCTTGGTAATAATCCAGAAATTGCTCAGGAAATTTTACGAGGTATTGCTTTATTCCAACAGGAGTTAAACGATGAACAGGCCAAAAACCACGATTTTCACTTTCTACAGGTAGTGGTCGCTAATGATAATAATAGCGCCGTAGATGCCAAAGATCGAGCCGAAAAATTTGTTAAGGATCGCTCAATTATAGCAGTGGTTGGTCATAATGCTTCTGCTGCTAGTGAAGCGGCCAAAGATATCTATGTACAAGGGAAAATTGTTGCCCTATCTCCCACCAGCTTTTCCCCGAAAATCTCTGGCAATGGCTATATATATAAAATGGTTCCTGAGATGGAAACTTTTGCCACAACCTTAAGTGAATATATCCGCGAACAAACTGAGAAGCTAATTATCCAAAACCCCACTAATTTAATTTGTTATGATAATCGCTCTGGGGATAATACTAACTTCGCTCAAAAATATAGAAATATTCTTCTCGGTCAGCAGTTTCAAAAATTCGTTAAAGATGAAGATTTTGACTGCAATATCGAACCAAAAATTAATTTAGATGAACAGGAAATTTATCAAAAAATTGCTCAATATCAAGTAAATATCCTGATGATTGCTCCCTATATTAACGATCTGAAAAGAGCCGCTAATATCTTTAAGCAACGTCCCGCAGAAAAGTTAAACTTAGTAACTTTAGGTTCCCCCACTTTTCAAAGTTATCTCACCCTTGCAGAAGGTAAACAGGGGGTAGAAAATTTAGTTATCACCGTGCCTTGGTATGATCTCACACGAGATAATTATATCCACAGTTTTTGGCAAAATAAGATCAATGTTTGGCGCACTCCCATGGCCTACGATGCGACTAAAGTTATCCTCACCGCTTTGCGACAGTTATACCAACAAGGACAAAAATTCGATCGAGAATCATTAAATCAAGTTTTAAGAAACGATTTTTCTATCGAAGGAATGACTGGCACTGTTAGATTCGATGAGAATGGTGTCCGCAACATGAATAATAATCCTGATGATCGCCGCAACTTGATTCTACAGGTCAAAAATGGTCAATTTGTCCCCCTCGCTCCCATTAAATCTGCCGGTCCACTCTAAACCTTCCTATCCTTGTCAAGACTTTTTACAAAACTTAACCTTATCCACTGCATCAAAGTTGGCCATCACTCCTAATTAACAGGTAATACCTCTAGGAGACAAACGGCATGAAATTGTTAAAAAAATTAACCCCAAAAGCCTTGATTTTTTGGCTGATCGGTGATAAGGCAGGAAATTCTCTCGTTGCCATCTGGAATTGGTTGTGGGGTATTCCCATCGAATCCGGCGGCAAAATTGCCGTAGAATCGGCCAGAGAATCCCTAGAATCGATGCAAAAATCCCTAGCGGAATTAACAGAATCGGTGGCGAAAGTAGTAGCGGCCCAGCAATCGGCTCAAGCACAATACGAGGCAAAAAAACAGGAACACACAAACTACTTGCAGCAGGCTGTCACCGCTCAAAAAAAAGGCCTTCAAGAAGCGGCAAGACTTGCTATGGCTAAGGTTATCTCCCTAGAAAAAATTCTACCCGCCATGAAAGATCGGGTCGATAATGCGGAAAAAGTGGTCATTGCTGCTAAGGAAAAACTTCGTAAAGAGCAGGAAAAAATCGAGCATTATAAGTTAGAAATGAGCAACTTAAAAGCGATTAGTTCCATGAATGAGGCTTTAGGTAAAATAAACGAATTTGACAGTAGTCTCAACCTCAATACCTCCCGCGATCGCTTTGAGGATGCCAATGAAGCGATTAACGACCGTTATCGAAAAGAAAACGCCTATAGTGAATTAAGCGAGAACTATAGCGAGAAATTAGCTCAAGAAATCGATTTCTTAAGCCTTGATGACGAAATTAACCGCCGTTTAGCCGAATTCAATTAGCAAAGTTAAGGAGTAAAGCAATGACAAAGACTGGCAAAAAAGCGAGCTTACCGCCAATTTCATATATTTTACTGGGGTTGATCGGTTGGTTTCTTTTTCCCCAAATCTCGGCAATATTTGCCCCAAAAGTCGATGATAATCCCCGCATCAGTTACGGCAATCATCTGCTGATCAAAACTAATTCTAACACCACCAAAGAATCAGCGATCGCTGCTATTGTCCAAGGTAATCACCAAGAAGCAGAGGGACTCCTGCAAAAATCCCTCGCTCAACGTCCCAACGATCCCGAAAGCGTAATTTATCTCAGCAACCTGCAAACTGGCTCAAATCCCTTTAAAATCGCCGTTGTTGTGCCTGCAACTAATCCCAACGTCGCTCAGGAAATATTGCGAGGAGTCGCCAGCGCACAAACCCAGATCAATCAACAGGGGGGGATCAACGGCAGAAAACTGATGGTTATCGTGGTTAATGACGATAATCAGCCGCAGATATCGAAAGAGGTAGCCAGGGAATTAGTCAAAAATCCCGATATTATCGCTGTTATCGGTCATAATGCCTCCGATGCCAGTTTAGCCGCCGCTCCTATCTACGAAAAAGGCGGTTTGGTGATGATTTCTCCCACCTCCCTGGCTAATAATCTCTCCGGTGCGGGAAATTATATCTTTCGTCTGGTGACTTCTAACGGCAAAATTACGGAAAAATTAGCAAATTACATAGTAAATACTGCTAAAGTCCAGAAAATTGCTTTTTGCTACGATTCTCAAGCTCCCGATAATATTTCCTTTAAAGATGAGTTGATGGCTAATGTGGCGAAAAAAGGCGGTCAAATTGTGCCGATTGTCTGTGATCTGAGTGTCCCCAATTTTAAGGCCGATCAAGCCCTTAATCAGGCGATTTCTGGGGGTGCTAACGGCCTATTTGTCGTCGCTCATGTTGATCGTCTCGATCCCGTTTTTGAGGTTATTCGCTCCAATCGTCAGCGTTTGCCTCTGTTTAGTAGTCCCACCCTCTACAATATTCGCACCCTCGAAGATGGCGGCAAAAACGCCCAGGGTTTAACCCTTGCCGCACCCTGGCACCCCTCGGTTAACCAGACTTTTGCCAATCTTATGCAGGAACAGTGGCGCGGTCCAGTTAGTTGGCGCACAGCCACCAGTTTTGACGCTACACGGGTGATTATTGCCGGTTTAAGGGAAAATCCTCAACGTCAGGGCCTACAATCCAGGCTGCGTTCCAGCAGTTTTCATCAAACAGGGGCCACCGGAAAAATTAGCTTTGATCCCAATACTGGCGATCGCGTTGGTCAACCGGTCTTAATTCAAGTGCGATCGACTCCCTCCGGTGAGCAGTTTGTCCCTTTACCTTAAAAAGTCCCTAGTCCACCAAAGTCGGGAGAGTTGCCAACTCTCCCCCCAAAAAATGAGCAAAAATTACGATTATTTCAATGTTCAAGCTTGAGTAAGAAATGAATGGCTAATATGTTAAAATATGCCTAAGTAGGTAGGTTTTAAAAATTGTCAGATTCCCCCTTATCAAGGGGGGCTAAGGTAGGGTTGATTCATTTAAATTAAGTACAGCTAATTTTAAGTCAATAAATTTGACCGAAGATTCTCAAGTTTATCTTGTTCTAACCAAAAGAGTTAGTCACAATAACTAATCTTTAATCCTCTGCCAAATTTATTATTAATAAATTGATAAAGCCTGTTCCCAAGCCACTAAAAGCCTATCTCTCTTGAAATTGTTTGAGAGTAAATCCTGTTAATTTAGCTAATTTTTCTGCTTCTTACGTCGATAAAACTATCAGTTTTTTCCAACGTTCAGCTAACCACCTCTGTCCCTCTGTTATTGAGAGAAAACCCAAAGGAAAAGATGCAATCCTATAGTTGTGAGAATTGACCAATTGCTGGCCGCTTGAAAATCACTGATCTGGCTTTTATCTTCCTCAAAAATTACATCTTTTACCCAATGTAACTGATTTTCTATTTTCCAATGTCCTCGAATAATTTTAGCAAATACTTGGGCGGATTCGGTTAGGCTACTGATATAGTAAGCTGTTTCTTCATAAGTTTTATCCCCGCGACTACCCCTTCTTTCTACTTTAATAAGTCTTCGCAGATTTTCCAACCCTTGTCTTTCATTTTTCCTGACTTTAAAAATTTCTATTTTTCTTGATATTTTTCGACCATGACTATTATCTTGTTCAAGAAAGCAACTTTCTGCCTTTGAGGAATTACTCAGGTCTTGTATTCGCTTATAAAGATTTTTCTGATTTCCTTTACCAAAATACCAAAATTTAATGATCCAAGACAAGATATTGATAAAAACAGCAATCATAAAAAGCAAATTCTTGACATTTGTCAGGTAATTATTTTTATTAGTCAATATTCTACACAACTCAGGCTAGATAAGCAAGAGAGCTACGCCACTACTATCGGATCACTACCTGCGAACATTTTTTCCCATTCATTATACCGGGAGAGCCGTTGGCTTTCTAGTATGGGCTGTTTAAAAATTTTCTTGACAATAAGTTCATGATCAGGTACAATTTCTCTAGGTCTAGAGGTTAATTTTTTTAGCTAATCACATTAGCTGATATAACCCGCAGGCTAGTTTAATAGTATTTTGGCAAGTATGAGAGAGCTACAATAATCTTTCTAGTTCTATAGGGCTGATTACAAACTGAGCTAGTTTGTAATCTTGATGACAAAGCTTTTAGCTTGCCAGTATCAAGATAAGATATGACAATAAAGCCACCATTGCAAGAGAAAAAATTTATCGAGCTAGATGCTAACTTCTCTACAACTCGCCGAGTAACGATGGAGAGGCCTGCTATTATTAACGATCCTTCTACAAAAGTGCAATCTCATTTATTTTTGCCACCAAATCCAGAACGCAGGGGAGAAGGAGGATTAAGAACAAAGGGATATTTCAAGCATTCCTACCCAGAGACAAGTGAGTTATCGGAAAAATTTGCAGTTCCTTTGGTTACTATTATAACGGTAGTTTTTAATGGAGAAAAGCACTTAGAGCAAGCAATTCAGAGTGTCATTAGCCAGTCTTACAATAATGTTGAGTACATTATTATAGACGGAGGTTCTACGGACAGCACAATTGATATTATTCGTAAGTATGATGATCAGATAGATTATTGGTTAAGCGAACCTGACGAAGGTATATATGATGCGATGAATAAAGGTTGGAAATTGAGTCAAGGAGATTACATTTACTACCTGGGGAGCGATGATATATTGTTAAATATACCTAGCCAATCTATTCAAAAAGCAAGTTTAAACAATACGGACATAATTCATGGCAATGTAATTATGGATAACGGTCAGCTACGGATCAGTAGATATAATCCATTGATTGTGTTCAAAAATACTTTATGTCCGCAAGGACTATTCATTAAGAAAAACCTACTTGATCAACTTCCGTTCAACACGAAATATAAAATATATGCTGATTTCGACCTTAATCAAAAGATTTATAAGATGAGTGCATCGTCAATCAAAGACAAATCTACAATTGCTTTTTTTAGACTTGGTGGTGCCAGCAGTTCCTATCAAGATAAGTCAAAATTAGCGAATTGTAAGCAGGAGTACGCTAGAGTTATTTATGATAATTTTGGTTTGTCTGGGCTGATTTTATCTTGGATTTGGGGGACTGTACGAGGTTTAGTTGTTAGAAACAATACCCATTTACATACCGATTACAAAACCTTGAAAAGAATTTTAAAAGACTGCGAATAATCCTTTTTATTCGAATAATATTTGCATGAACGTATTTGAGAAATTAACAAGTCAAACGGGTTAGAAACTGTCTATGAAGAATGTAGAAAATCGTACTAATTATCAACATTTATTAAGTATAATCAATACTGAATCTTACAGACATTTAACTGATCAAGAAGTCAAAATTATAGATGTTGGTTGTGGTAACGGACAATTGATTGCATACTTGACAAAAAATCTTCCCTGTGTACAGCCAAATATTAATTGGAAAGTCTATGGTTTAGACGTGGTTAATCATGGTGTTCAAAAAAAGGGGTTTATGGATGAAACAATTGAAAATCTATCAAAGAATTTTTCTGAGGTAGATTGGCATGAAAGACTAACTTTAATTTATGATGATGAAAAGTGGCAATATCCAGATAATTTTTTTGATGTAATTATTTCTAACCAAGTGGTGGAACAAGTCAAGAATCATCTACTTTTTTTTCTTGAGCTATCTAGAACATTAAAAATGAATGGATATTCTGTACATCTATTTTCCTTGTCTAACGTTCTCTGGGAATGGCATATTCATTTACCTTTAGTTCATAAGGTTAAAAATTTTGATTTTTTGTTTGATAACATTAAATTCTTAAGCACTTTAGGTTTAGGGACTTTTCATCGTCAGACTAAAGAATCGGGTATATCCTGGGAAGATTGGACTGAAAAACCTACGTATTATTTACATTGTTTTACTAACTATATTAGCTACCAAGAGACTTTAAATATGGGCAAAATATCTAATTTAAGAACATCTTTCAGATATACGAGGGAACTTTATCAACTATACCTAGACAAGAAAATGAAACGAACACCAAAATCAATCTATACCAACCATTATAGCTCATTTATCTTGGAGTTTTTATCTATATTTTTTCTTAAGTATATTGCCAGTGTAACTTTGTTTCTTGAGAAAAAGCAGACTTTTAGTTAATCGATCGGAGTAAGAAAATGCAACAATTTATCGAGACGTTGAGTCAATGCCCTAAGTGCCAAAGTAGTCAATTAATTTTTGATGATCATCAGATTATTTGCAAAAACTGTAATTCTGAATTTGCTATTGTCAATAATAAACCGGTATTCATTCGAGAAGATAATAAAATTTTTTCTCCCTCTTTTTATACTAATACGGTGACTAATCATAGTCCAAAAGAAAAAAATATATTCTCAAAAATTGTCCCTAGTCCATCGATCACCTTAAACTATATTGAGAGGATTCAAAATTTCGCTCAGACTTTAGAAAAGTTTACCTTAGCATATGTCTTGGTTGTGGGTGGAGGAAATCAGAAAAGAGATTTGGATAGGTTAATGTCAGAATATAGCAATATCAAATTGATATATTCCGATGTTGATGTTAATGCAGATGTTGATTTATTCTGTGATGCTCACGATCTTCCTTTTCAAGACCAAGTTTTTCATGGTATTATTACTACAGCAGTTTTAGAACACGTTCTCTACCCCGAAAAAGTCGTTAGTGAAATGCACAGAGTTCTCAAAGATGGCGGGGTAATTTATTCAGAAATTCCCTTTATGCAGCAGGTTCATGAAGGGGCCTATGATTTTACCAGATATACCCTTTCTGGTCATCGGCGCTTGTTTAACTATTTTTCAGAAATTTCCAGTGGTTTAGTTGCTGGACCTGGAACAGTTTTAGTCTGGTCTATCGAACATTTCGCTTTATGTTTTGCTGACAATAATACCTCAAGATTATTAACTAAAGCAATAGTGAGATTAGTATTTTCTTGGCTTAAATATTTTGACTATCTATTCAAAAATAATCCTCAGGCTCTCGATGGGGCTTCTTGTACATATTTCTTAGGAGAAAAATCTCCTGAGAAAGTAGTTTCGGATCAAATGATTATTGAGAGATATAAAGGGGCTAATCATCTTCGCCATACCTAAAGAATATCTTCAATTCTCCAGTTTATACAGGAAAATAATCTAATTAAATCCTCAACAGTGATGAAAATTTTGTTATTCAGTCGCTACGATACTTTAGGTGCTAGTAGCCGCTATCGTACCTACCAATATTTGCCTTATTTGAAAAAAGAGGGAATAGAGGTTGAGACCGCTCCTTTATTAGATAATGATTATCTTAGAACTCGCTACTTAGGGAAAAAATACCCTTTATCGAGATTATTATCTGCTTATCAACAGAGAATTTCGCTGCTGTTGAAATCTCAAAAATACGATTTAATCTGGTTGGAAAAGGAAGCATTACCTTGGCTACCAGCTTGGCTAGAATTACTGTTTCTCAGAGGAAGAACACCTTATGTAGTTGATTATGATGACGCAGTATTCCACCGTTACGATCAACATTCTGCTTCTGTAGTTAGATGGCTATTGGCACAGAAAATCGATCGAGTAATGCAGAATGCTCGCTTAGTGATTGCGGGAAATGATTACTTAGCTAACAGAGCAACACAAGCAGGAGCTAAATGGGTAGAAATATTACCCACCGTCGTCGATCTTGATCGCTATCCCTTATCAAGATCTCCTCAAAATGAAGTCTTTACCATCGGCTGGATAGGAAGTCCATTGAAGTTTGTCGATTATATACAAGAACTTTATCCTGTTTTAAAAGAAATTTGTCGAGATGGTGGTGCCAAAGTCGTTGCTATTGGTGCCAAAGAGACAAATCTAGAGGATATCCCTTTAGAAATTAAGCCTTGGTCTGAGGCAACCGAGGTGAAAGAGATGCAACAATTTGATGTGGGGATTATGCCCCTTACCGATACAGCATTTGAGCGAGGAAAATGCGGATTTAAACTAATCCAATATATGGCATCTACTCGCCCAGTTATTGGTTCACCAGTGGGGGTGAACGCAGAGATTATTAAGGAGGGTATCAACGGCTTTCAAGCTAGTAGTCAAGCTGAATGGTTGCAAGCTTTTCAAAACCTGAAAAATGATCGAGATTTAAGAGAAAGTATGGGGTTGGCTGGCAGAAAACTTGTCGAAGATAAGTATAATATTCAAATAACCGCCCCTAAAATGCTGCAGCTATTACAAAAAGCTAATCAAGTTTTAAAAACCTAAAAATGTTTTTCTAAAATTATCCATAAATCAAGAATCTAAACTGTGCATGAAATGAAAATACTTTTTATTATTACTAGAGCAGATACCGTTGGAGGCGCACAGGTTCATGTGCGAGATTTAGCGAGATTTTTGCAAGATTCTCACCATCGAGTCTTAGTTGTTACTGGAATAAAAGGCATTTATAATGACGATCTGACGAGCGGCAACATAACCAATGTATCTTGTCAATACTTCGGCAAAAAAATTAACTTAATTCAAGACTGGCAAACCTTGAATTTTATCAAACAAATTATTGCAGAATTCCAACCAGATATTATCAGTACTCACTCTAGTAAAGCCGGAATTTTAGGACGATTAGCGGCCAGAAAAAGCAAGACTCCTTGCATTTTTACCGCCCATGGTTGGGCTTTTACAGGAGGTGTACCAGAGCCGAGTCGCACTATCTATCAGTGGTTAGAAAAAATTACAGAACCTTTAGCTAATAAAATTATCTGTGTTTCGGAACAAGATCGATTAATTGGAATAAAAACTGGTATGCAACCGCAGCGATTATTGACCATTCATAATGGGATGCCAGATCTACCCGCAGAATTGAGAGCTAATCCTAGTGATGCTAATCCTGTTCGTATTGTTATGGTGGCAAGATTTGATCAGCAAAAAGACCATGTCACCTTACTGAAAGCCTTTCAAAATATTCCCGAAGCCCATTTGGATTTAGTCGGAGACGGTCCAGATTTAGAAAAGATTAAAACCTTAGCTAAGGAGCTAAAAATTATCGACAGAGTTAACTTTTTAGGTTTTCGTAATAATGTAGCTGAAGTCCTAGCTCAAGCCCAAGTATTTACTTTAATATCTAATTGGGAAGGTTTTCCTCGCACCACAATCGAAGCGATGAGAGCGGGATTACCAGTAATTGTATCAGATGTGGGTGGAGCATCGGAAGCAATTGTGGAAGGAATAACCGGATACACCGTAGCGCGAGGAGATGTTAAGACGTTACACCAGAGACTATTACAATTAGTTCTTGATCAACAGTTCAGAGCTAAAATGGGAGCGGCAGGACGCAACCGCTACGAAGCAGAATATACTTTTGAGAAGATGTTTGAAAAAACCTTTCAGGTTTATCAGCAAGTTTTAGCCAAAAGGAGAAAAAATGATGATTGAGAATAAAATATTAATCACAGGTGCTACGGGATTGCCCGGTGGTTTTTTCATGCAACATTTGGCATCTACTAAGCCTGAAATAGAAATACATTGTTTAATTCGACCCACTAGCGATCGCAGTATGTTAGATAGTCTAGGACTGAATTTAACCTACGATTTTGGCGATAGCTCTATCTCAGAAACTTGGGAAGGAATTTTTAGGGAAAATAGTTTTGAAACCATCATCCATCTCGTCCAACTTCGACAAGTACCAACTATACTTAATAGTCTAAAAAAAATCCAACAAACTCCCCGATTAATTATTATTGGAACTACAGGAATATATTCAAAATATAATGAATATTCTGCCGAGTATAAACAAGCAGAAAATTATTTACAAGAGTATCCTGCTTCTTATTGTCTGCTGAGACCGACAATGATTTATGGCACCCCTAAGGATAAAAACCTACACAAATTGATTAAATTCTGTCACCGCTACGGATTCTTTCCCATTTTTGGCTCTGGTGATAACCTGTTACAACCAGTTCACGCTGATGACATTGCCCAGATGTTGTTAAAAGTCTGGGAATGTCCTGATATAAAAGGTGCTTACGATCTTTCCGGAGGTAGTATTGTTTCCTTCCGTCAGTTAATTTTCTTGATAGAACAATTATTAGGCCAATCGGTGCGTCCCCTGTCCTTTCCCTTGAACTTTGGCATTTGGTCAGCTACCCTACTAGAAAAAACATTAGGTAAAAAATCACCAGTGCGACGAGAACAAATCTTGCGATTACAAGAAGACAAAGCTTATGCCCACGAAGAAGCTAAAAGGGATTTAGGGTTTACTCCTCGTACTCTAGAAGCCGGACTACAACAAGAGATAGAATTAATGCGCTTCCAAGGCATAATTTAACTAGGGTTTGCGGCAAAAAGTTTGTTGGTGGGGACAGGGTGTGGCCCCCCCAACCCCCACCCCCCCTGCCCCCCCGACATCGGGGGGATCGGGGGTGGTTGGGGGGTGTAGGGTTTTACCGATTTTGAGGGGGTCAATTACCCAATTTTCAGGGAAAAAGTATCTGAATTTTACCCCCGATCCCTCCAATGGTCGGCACTTTTTGAGGTAAAAAAAGTCTAAAAGTCTTACCCAACAAGGTTTTTAGATTTATTCAGCAAGCCCTAGATATATTTGTACTAACACTAAATCCGTTGAGTATAGGCTACTCATGCAAGAGGCACTCATGCAAAACGGAGAATAAATAATCAGTTTTTAATAAGCGGATTTAGTATAATTTAAAAGTTACGGATCATTGCTGATTGTCGGTATTTCTACAAATTTGAGATGCAGCTTTGTGAGAAAAGCTGTATATTATTTTGAAGGGCGATCGGGTAAAGTCGGTCTTAGGGAAAATAACCACCAGATCAATAAACCTAATATAATCCAGAGAATATCTTTAACCCGGCGAATTACAGAAATCGCTAAACCTAATTCTAGACTACCAGTTAAAGAAGCACCCAGCAGCACTAAAGAACCTTCTAAAGTACCGATATTAGCGGGAATAAAAAAGGTTCCAGCGCGCACTAATTGGGCAACAGAATCAAATAACCAAGCATCGGCAAAACTGATCGGATGTTGGAGAAACTGCATTAAAACATAAATTTCTAAAACTCCGAGGGGCCAATTGAGAAAACCGACGATCAAGCCATTTCTAAATAGGGGCAGATTCCGGTAAAATTCTCCTAAACGATCATCGACACTGCGAAGATTTTCTAAAGGTTTAGCTAGGCGATCGCCTAAAAAAGAATGACCTAATCGATTAACTATTCGGGAGGATAAACGGAATCGCTGAATCAAGAAAAATATCAGGATACAACTGGAGAATATAGCAAGACTTAATCCGGTAAAAGTTTTAAAAGAATTGGAGAATTTTGGGGAAGCTAGGAGCAGAAAAAAACCGATAATTGCAAAGAAGACAAGGGAAGCAGTATTTAATGTCTTGGTCAGAATGATCGAGGCACTGGTTTCTTTGTAGCTAATCTGATAGTGAGTTTTCAACATCACTGCTTTAAAACCTTCTCCTCCCAAAGAAGCGAAGGGAGTCACGCGATTAAAGGCTGCCCCTACCATGTAAATTAATAATAGGCGAATTGTCCATCGAGGTTGGATAGGAATACTTTTAAAAGTTAGTTGCCAAGTAAAAACATCGGTGAGGAATTCTAGGAAGTAAAAAATAATTACTAATGTCATTCCCCACCAACCGACTAGGGTGATTTGTTGCCAAACTTCTTGCAGATTTGTTTGGCGCAAAATTACCCCTAGTAAAACAAAACCTAAACCTAGAAAGATAAATTTAAGATATTTCATATTAAATTATAACTAATAACTAATAACTGATAACTGATAACTGATAACTGATAACTGATAAGTAGGGAGGCACAATTATTTGTCGGATGGGTTAGCGGTAGCGTAACATAATCGGGCGTTGGGTTTCATGCTTCAACCCAACCTACTGATAACTGATAACTGATGACTGATGACTGAATGAGGGAAACTTTACCCAGGAGTGACAACTGCTGTTAGAGCCGCCGTAACCGCGTCCAGCGGTTGATTACCGTCGATATGGTTAAGAGTCCCTTTTTGACCGTAATAATCTAAAACGGGGGCAGTTTGGTCGATATAAACCTGTAGGCGACGGGCGATCGTTTCTTGAGTATCATCTTGACGACCCCGTTGCATCAGACGCTCAATTAAGACCGTATCTGGTACAGCCAAATTAACCACAAATGTGTAACTATCGGCCAATTCTTCCAGTAATGCGTCTAAAAATCTCGCCTGTGCCACCGTGCGGGGAAAACCATCAAGAATCCAACCCTTAGCACTGTCAGGCTGTTTTAAACGTTCCTGAATTAAACCTAACAACAACTCATCGGGGACTAATTCACCCTTTTCCACATAAGCTTGTGCTTGCTGACCAAGTTCTGTCTTCTCTGTAATTGCTTGACGTAAAATTTCACCGGTAGAAATATGAGGAATCGTCAGAGATTCCGCTAATTTTGCCGCTTGGGTCCCTTTTCCCGATCCGGGCGGTCCCAAAAATATCACACCGATCCGTTTGCTCATGGATTAAATATAGGGTTTTAAGGAAAAAAATAACCAGTAACCGCTAAAAGGTCACTGGCTGACTATCTAACTACTGTTTAATCATGCCCTCATAGCGTTGAGAGATGACATAGGTTTGAATTTGTTTCGCCGTATCGATCGCCACCCCCACCAGAATTAACAGGGAAGTTGCCCCCAAACCGCGAAAAGTGGTGACACCGGTGGCGCTTTCTACCAAAGTCGGAACCGTAGCCACCAAACTTAAAAAGAGAGCGCCCAAAAGGGTGAGACGATTCAGCACCCCTTCCAGATAATTAGTAGTAGCGGTCCCCGGACGAATCCCCGGAATACTGGTTCCCATTTTTTTCAGGTTTTGGGACATATCCTTGGGGTTAACAATCAGGGAAGCGTAGAAGAAACTAAAACCGAGAATTAGTAAGCTATAAAAAGCCACATAACCCCAACTATCGGGACGCAGGGCATTGACCAACTGAACTAAAACCTGACCGACCGGGTTATCCGTGGGTAAAGCTTGCACCAATTGGAAAGGTAACACCAACACTGCCGAGGCGAAAATAATCGGCATCACGCCCCCTTGATTGAGTCGTAGGGGTAGATAACTGGTTCTTTCCCGATAGAGACGACGACCCACCTGACGACGGGCAGAAACAATAGGAATCCGACGGGTTCCCTCCTGAACAAAAACAATGCCGATAATCATCACCAAGAAAACCAGCAAGAGAATCACCACTTGAGCGATCGCTTGTCGGCCACCCTGTTGAGCAAAAGTAATCGTATCACCGAGGGTTTTTGGTAAAACGGCGACAATGTTGACAAAAATCAGCAAAGATGCCCCATTTCCCAGACCGCGTTCCGTAATCAGTTCCGAAATCCACATTACGAACATAGAACCGGCCACTAAAGCGAGAACCGTAGCGGCGATCGAGGGTAAAGTTCCGGCCACAACGCCGTTAGCCACCAATAAACCAAGAGTAATACCGATACTTTGAATAATTGACCAACCAAAGGCAATATAACGGGTAATTTGGGCAATTTTTCGCCTTCCTGCCTCTCCTTCATTTTTCTGTAAATCTTCCAAAGAAGGAAGGGCAGCGGTGAGCAGTTGCACGATAATTGAGGCGTTGATATAGGGAAGAATGCCGAGGGCAAAAATCCCCAACGTCGATAATCCTCCCCCGGTAAACAGGTCAAGGATTCCCAAAGCGGCGTTACCTTGAATAATTTCTGCTAATCTTGCCCGATCTAAACCGGGTATCGGTACAAACATCCCAAAACGGAGCAGAATCAGTAAACCCAATGTAATCAACAAGCGACCGCGTAAACCGGCCGCTTGTGCCATTTGCATAAACGTTTCCTGTGCCGTGGGAGCCTTATCACGACTGACGACCATTAACAGTTACCTCTAGTGCAGTTTTTTTATGGGAAAAAGTAATCGAGGGGGAAAACTTTCTCGATTTTTTTAAGATTTCCCCTGTGCTTCTTATGATATATCAATCCGGTCTTGGGGATTGGGTGTTAGGGTGTGGGGTGTTAGGGTGTGGGGGGATGGGAAGGATAAATAAAAATAATCTCCTGTCTCCTGCCTTCCGCCCTCTGCCTTCCGCCGACCGCCTTCTGTCTCCGTTAAATTTCTTCCCAAGTACCTTGAGCAGCGGTAATTTTCTCTTTAGCACTATTGCTAAAAGCAGCGGCCTTAACCTTGAGGGGAACGGTAATTTCACCATCACCCAAAACTTTTAAAGGGCCGTCGTTACTGGTGAGAATTTTAGCTTCTAGGAGACTTTCCAGGGTGACTTCCGTATTAGCGGGTAAAGAAGCTAATTTTTTCAGATTAACGATTGTGTATTGACGGGGGTTAACCAAAGGAAAATGCTTTAATTTCGGCACCCGACGATAGAGGGGCATTTGTCCCCCCTCAAAACCGGGGCGAGTCCCTGTCCCAGAGCGAGATTTTTGTCCGCGCATTCCCAGACCGCAACTAGCACCCTGGCCGGCCGAGATACCCCGTCCCACACGACGACGACGTTTAGTTGACCCCGGTTGGGGGGCGATTTCGTGGAGTTTCATGGTGATTTCTTTAGGTGTACAAATGTTCTACAGATACGCCTCGATCCTTGGCCACTTCCGAGAAAGTGCGGAGAGTTTCCAGGGCGTTAACAGCGGCTCTAGCGTTATTGAGGGGGTTATCGCTACCGAGTTGTTTAGCGAGGATATTTTTTACCCCGGCTAGTTCTAAAACGGTACGGACAGCACCCCCAGCAATAACCCCAGTCCCCGGAGCAGCCGGACGCATAAGCACCTGAGCTCCACCGGAAGCGCCCCGGGTGAGGTGAGTGATAGAACTGGCTTTAGTTAAGGAGACTTCAATTAGTTGTTTTTTGCCATCGGCCACACCTTTACGGACGGCCCCGATAACATCCCCTGCTTTGCCAACTCCCACTCCCACCTGGCCGTTTTCATTACCGACCACGACGATAGCCCGGAAGCTGAGTTTTTTACCACCCTTAACCACTTTACTAACCCGGCGGATCTGGATGACCCGCTCTTGCCAAGTGGTTTCTTTTTCTTTTTCGCGGTTGCCTTTGCGACGTTTTGCCATAGTTTTATCAGTGTTGAAAGGATATTTTAGAAGTTTAAGCCTGCTGACCGAGCCGCTTCTGCTAAGGCTTTGACGCGACCGTGATAGAGATTGCCACCGCGATCAAAAACCACTTGTTCAATGCCTCTTTCTAGGGCCCGTTGGGCCACCAGTTTACCCACGGCTGCCGAGGCTTCTTGGGTAGCGGTGGACTCTAATTCCCCGCGCAAGGTGGCCTCTAGGGTAGAAGCGGCCGCGAGGGTATGTTGGGCTACGTCGTCGATAATTTGGGCGTAGATGTGGTTATTAGAACGAAATACGGATAAACGAGGCCGTTCAGCAGTGCCACTAAGTTTGCGACGCACACGCTGGTGACGACGACGGACTGATTCTTTGCGACTAAGTTTCATGGTTTATTTTTTACCTCCTTTACCGCCTTTAGCACCTTTACCGCCAGCTTTACCAACTTTGCGACGGACGACTTCACCAAGATAGCGAATCCCTTTTCCTTTATAAGGTTCGGGGGGACGAACTTCGCGGATTTTAGCGGCAATGTTACCGACCGCTTCTTTGTCGATGCCACTGACGATAACTTGGGTATTATTTTCTACGGCGACGGAAACACCATCGGGCATCTCCATTTCCACGGGTTTACTGTAACCAACATTAAGAACTAATTTACTACCCTGCGCCTGGGCGCGGTAGCCCACCCCTTGGATATCGAGGCGTTTTTGAAAGCCGGTAGCGACTCCTTCCACCATGTTGGCTACTAGAGTTCTACAGAGTCCGTGGCGTTCTCTGGCGGTACGGGAATCGTCTTGACGGGTAACGAGGATGGTTTCGCCATCTTTATTGATGGTGACGGCGGTGGGTAGGGTTCTCTGGAGAGTTCCTTTGGGCCCTTTCACCGTCACGGTAGCACCATCGATATCGACGGTGACTTTATTGGGAATAGGAATCGGGCGTTTGCCAATACGAGACATAACAGTTATCAGTTATCAGTGGGTCAGATATCAGGGAAGAGTTATCAGTGGGTCAGCTATCAGGTTTAAACTTGGAAAGGCTGACGGCTGATAGCTTATCCTTGTTTACCAGATGTAGCAAAGGACTTCGCCGCCAACGTTTTGTTTACGCGCTTCGCGATCGGTCATAATGCCTTTAGAGGTGGAAACAATGGCGATGCCAATGCCACCGAGGACGCGCGGTAAGTCTTTACTATTGGAATAAACTCGTAAACCCGGTTTACTGACTCTGGTGAGGGTAGTAATGATCGGTTGACGGTTTTTGCCTTTATATTTGAGGGAAAGAACTAATTGAGATTTAATCCCCTCACCCACTTCCTCAAAGTCAGCAATAAAGCCTTCGTTCTTGAGAACTTGAGCAATACTGCGCGTCATCCGCGTGGTGGGAATTTGAGTAGTGGTCTGCCGAACCGCGCAAGCGTTACGGATGCGGGTCAGCATATCCGAGATGGTATCGTTAGCAGACATGAATTACCTGTTTTTCTCCTAAATTGGGATCAACATCAGTGGTCAGTTATCAGTTATCAGTTATCAGTGGTCAGTTATCAGTTATCAGTTATCAGATTTGAGTATTAAGTGAGTAGTATTAAATAGCAGTTTCCTGCTGTCTTTTGACTGAATCACTGTTTACTGTTTACTGTTTACTGTTCACTGTTTACTGTTCACTGTTTACTGGTCACTGATCACTTATTTACTGGTCACTGTTTACTTTTCTCTTGATTGATTTATCTAAAGGGCATTCCCATCTCTTTGAGGAGGGCGCGTCCTTCTTCGTCGTTTTTAGCGGTGGTGATGATTGAGATGTCCATCCCGCGAATTTGATCGATTTTGTCGTATTCAATTTCAGGGAAGATCAACTGTTCACGAATGCCTAAACTGTAGTTACCACGACCATCAAAACTGTTACCACTGATACCGCGAAAGTCGCGAATACGTGGTAAGGCCAGATTAATTAGACGGTCTAAAAAAGCGTACATTCGATCGCCGCGCAGTGTCACCATCACTCCCACGGGCATTCCTTCGCGAATTTTGAAGCCGGCGATCGCTTTTTTAGCTCTAGTCACTACCGGTTGTTGTCCGGTGATGGTGGACAGTTCCTCCTTGGAAGACTCCAAAGCTTTGGCGTTTTGTGAAGCTTCCCCAAGACCGCGGTTAACAGTAATTTTGATAACTTTAGGTACTTGATGGATATTGGTATAACCAAATTGTTCTTTCAGTTTCGGAACAATGGTTTCTTGATAGGTGGTTTTTAGTTTTTGGCTCATAGTTTTTCTGCTTACTTTTCCTGGGCTTGGTCAGGAACTAGAATTGATGGGAAACTAATCAATAATTTCGCCAGTTTTCTTCAGTATCCGCACTTTCCGACCGTCTTCGGTAAAGGTATAACCCACCCGACTGGCGATTTTTTTCTTCTCGGAATAAATCATCACTTTGGAACTGTGAATCGGTGCTTCGTAGGTAACGATTTGACCCGATTCTCCTTCCTGTTGGGGTTTAGTATGTTTGGTGCGGATATTAACTCCCTTGACCACCACGGTACTTTCTTGGGGTAAAGCGCGTAAAATTTCGCCCACTTTGCCCTTATCGGAACCAGCGATTACTTGCACAACATCCCCTTTTTTAACGTGCATTTTTTGCCTTTGGGGCGGGGTTTGAATGTTTTTCTTACTCATTTTTTTTGACCTCCGATTGCCTTGATAATTTTGACTTTGATCAGAGAACTTCTGGGGCTAAGGAAACAATTTTGGTGTAGTTTTTATCGCGCAATTCCCGGGCGACCGGACCAAAAACCCTAGTACCTTTGGGATTACCGTCATTATTAATAATCACGGCGGCGTTATCATCAAAACGGATGCTCATGCCACTATCGCGACGGACGGTTTGACGGGTCCGCACAATCACCGCAGTGACCACATCGGATTTTTTCACGGGCATATTGGGGATAGCGTCCTTAACCACGGCGATAATTTTGTCACCGATGCCACCGTAGGTACAGTTACCTGTTCCCAGCACCCGCAGACACATTAGTTTCCGCGCCCCGCTATTGTCAGCGACATTTAAGTAGGTTTGTTGTTGAATCACGGTTTTTACCTAGGTGAAATTTAACTATCGGTTAATATTTCCGCCACTTCCCAACGTTTGGTTTTACTGAGGGGGCGGGTTTCACGAATGCGAACTCGATCGCCTTGTTTGGCTTGATTTTCTGCGTCGTGAGCCTTAAATTTCTGGGTTTTCACGACGATTTTGCCGTATTTAGGGTGAGGAGAGCGGTTTTCAATGGCTACCACTACGGTTTTATCCATTTTGTCGCTGACCACTACCCCAACTCTTTCTTTAACTGCCATAACGGGTTATGCCTCCGGGGTGGACTGGGCTAGTTGGCGCTCCCGTTCTACGGTCAATAATTGGCCAAGACGGTGGCGGGTGTGTTTGAATTCGTGGGTTTTTTCCAAGCGCCGGGTGGCCTGCTGCAAACGCAATTCAAACAGTTTCTTTTTGGCATTGAGGATAGCATCAGCGATTTCCTCATCGCTCATCTTCCTCACTTCGGCGATTTTTGGTAAAGCCATTAGACAAAATCCTCCTCGCGAGTGATAAATTTGGTCTTAATTGGTAATTTTTGAGCCGCTAGGCGCATGGCTTCCCGGGCTACTGGTTCAGCTACCCCGGCAATCTCAAACATAATGAAGCCCGGTTTAACCACGGCCACCCAGAATTCGGGGGAACCTTTCCCAGAACCCATCCGAGTTTCTGCAGCCCGTTGGGTGACGGGTTTATCAGGAAAAACGCGGATCCAGATTTTGCCACCCCGACGAATATAACGAGTCATAGCCCGTCTGGCCGCTTCGATTTGACGGGAAGTAATCCAACAGGGTTCGGTGGCTTGCAGGGCGAAATCGCCGAAATTAATCGTATTTCCGCCGGTGGCCAGCCCGCGCATCCGTCCGCGCTGTTGTTTGCGGAATTTTGTTCTTTTGGGACTTAACATGAGCTATTTACCACTGATAAATATTAGGGATCAGCCTTCGCTAGAGCGATCTTCAAACTGTTGACGGCGACGCTGTTGACGGCGCGGTGCTTGAGCGGGAACGGCGGCGGGAATTTCTTCTTGGCCGGGGATAATTTCGCCCTTAAAGATCCAAACTTTCACGCCTAGAATCCCGTAGATGGTGCTGGCGGTTTTATAGGAGTAATCGATATCGGCCCGCAGGGTATGCAGGGGAACTCGTCCTTCCCGCACCCATTCAGTCCGAGCGATTTCTGCCCCGTTGAGACGACCGCTAACCTGAATTTTGATCCCTTTGACTTCGGCCCTTTGCGCCCGTTGGATAGCTTGCCGCACCACACGACGGAAGGAAACCCGTCTTTCTAATTGTTGGGCGATGTATTCGGCGATCAGGTTGGCATCGGCATCAACGCGAGCCACTTCGATGACGTTAATACGAATTTGACGCTGGCCACCGAGGGCTTTTTGCAAACCTAGGCGCAGCTGTTCGATTCCCGTGCCACCACGACCGACGACGACCCCGGGGCGAGCGGTATGGATGGAAATATCTACTTGATCGGCCTTACGTTCGATGCGAATATCGGCGATACCGGCATTAGCGAGGTTTTTTTCGACGTATTCACGAATGCGGCGATCTTCTTGCAGTAGTTCGGGGTAACGTTTCGCGTCGGCATACCAGCAAGATTTGTGATCTTTGATAACGCCGAGACGAAAACCGAGGGGATGGATTTTTTGTCCCATTGTGGTTTTTCTAGTTAAGGTGATTAGTCTTTGTTGCTAGGAGCGACGGCGACGGTGATATGACAGGTGGGTTTGCGAATTTGGTAGGCGCGGCCTTGGGCCCGGGGTCGAAAACGTTTTAGGGTCGGGCCGCCATCGGCAAAGGCTTGGCTAACTACTAAAGTGGCGGGATCGAGTCCTTCGTTATTTTCGGCGTTGGCAACGGCGGAACGCAGGACTTTCAGAATCGGATCACAGGCCCGGTAGGGCATAAATTCGAGAATAATTAGGGCTTCCCGATAGGAGCGACCGCGGATCTGATCGAGTACCCGTCTGACTTTCAGGGGTGACATCCGAATATAGCGGGCGATCGCTTTGACTTCGTTAGAGGTATCGATGGTCATTTCAGTTATCAGTTATCAGTTAGGTAGGGTGGGTTAGGCGACGACAACTTATAAGACTTAGTTATTAATTTATCTAGTCGCCGTCACCCACCATCTCATAGTTATCTGAACGCTGACCGGGGGCTGACGGTTTTAAGATTACCGCCCACCGGTCTATTTCCGTCCTGCTTTTTTGTCGCTCTTGGCGTGGCCGCGGAAGGTGCGGGTGGGAGCGAATTCACCGAGTTTATGACCGACCATCTGCTCGGAAACATAGACGGGAACGTGCTGTTTGCCGTTGTGAACGGCGATCGTGTGACCGACCATATCGGGAATGATTGTCGAGGCCCGGGACCAAGTTTTAATCACTTGTTTACTGCCCTGGGCGTTGAGTTTTTCGATTTTTTCCATCAGGTGGCCGGCGACAAATGGCCCCTTTTTCAGTGAACGACCCATAATTTTCAGTCAAAAGTAAAGTAATAATTTCTAACCCTGGTTACGACGGCGCACGATCAGATCGCTACTGCGTTTTTTCTTGTTGCGAGTTTTGCGACCGAGGGCGGGTTTACCCCAGGGAGTCATCGGGCCGGAACGTCCGATGGGAGCGCGACCCTCTCCACCTCCATGCGGGTGATCCACTGGGTTCATGACGCTACCCCGAACATGAGGCCGTTGACCGCGGTGACGGGTACGACCGGCTTTACCGAGACTGATGTTTCTCGCTTCGGCGTTACCGACTTTTCCGATGGTGGCGTAGCATTCACGCCGGATCATGCGTACTTCTTTGGAGGGGAGGCGGATGGTAACGTAATCGCCTTCTTTCGCCACCACTTGGGCGAAACCACCAGCAGCCCGCACCATTTGACCACCGCGACCGGGGACGAGTTCGATGTTATGAACTTCTGTCCCTAGGGGGATGCGACTTAAGGGTAGGGCATTACCGACCTCGAAGGGAGCGTTTTCTCCGGCGATGACGGTATCACCAACACCTAAACCGGCGGGGGCGATGATGTAGCGTTTTTCCCCGTCTTTGTAGAAAAGCAGGGCAATGCGGGCGTTACGGTTAGGATCGTACTCGATCGCCGCTACTGTGGCGGGAATATCCCGTTTATCGCGACGAAAATCGATAATCCGGTAGAGGCGTTTATGGCCGCCGCCCCGGTGACGACTGGTAACGACACCGCGATTATTACGCCCTTGTTTGCTGTGTTTGCGATGAGTTAGGGACTTTTCCGGTTCGGTTTTGGTGATCTCTTTAAAGTCGGAGATGGCCGCCTGCCTTGTCCCGGGGGTTAAAGGTCTAAAAGAACGAATACCCATAGTTTAGTTTTCCGTTATCGGGTTTCTTGGTGGTTATACGTCGGGATAGAGGGCGATCGAGTCGCCAGCTGCTAGGGTCACGATCGCGCGTTTGTATTGGGGTTTGTAACCGAGGAAACGGCCGACGCGTTTTTTCTGACGAGAGGGGCGGCTGGTGTTCACTTTCGTTACTTTTACGTCAAACAACAACTCGATCGCCGCTTGAATTTCCGGCTTGGTCGCTTTCAAGGCGACATCGAAGACGTATTTATTTTGTTCTAGGAGTAGGGTGGCTTTCTCGGTCACGATCGGCTTTAGGATCAGATCGGCGAGTTGTCTGGCTTCAGTTTTAAGCACCATAGACCTCCTCAATTTTAGCTAGGGCTGCGGCGGTGGCGATAACTCGATCGGCTAGGATGACATCATAGACGTTGAGACTATCGGCGCGAATAATTTTGAGATTGCAGATATTACGTCCCGATAAATAGACATTTTCGGGAATTTCCGTCAGAATCAGCAGAATTTTTTCCTCTGGACTGGCTCCCCAGCGACTTAAGGCAGCGGTGAGTTCTTTGGTTTTGGGTTGGGAGAATTGTTCGGCGAAGCTTTCAACCACGATAAAGTTATCGGCCTGGCTGATCAAAGCGGTTCTCAGGGCTAATCTTTTCTCTTTGCGATTGACCTTAACCTCAAAATCTCTCGGTTTTGGTCCGAAGATGACACCGCCACCACGCCAGAGGGGAGAACGGATCGAACCGGCCCGGGCGCGACCGGTGCCTTTTTGCCGCCAAGGTTTGCGACCACCGCCGCGCACTTCCGAGCGGGTTTTGGTGGAGGCGTTACCTTGACGGGCCGCCGCTAGATGGCTGACGACGACGCGGTGAATTAGATGTTTGGCGGTTTCGGGTTTAGCGGTTTTCAGTTCCAGGGTGCCTGTTCCCGCTTCTTCCCCTTGCCAATTTTTGACTGTGTAGTTAACCATGGCTTTAATCTTTCCTTGCCCTATTTACCAAATTTCTTGGCGGGGGTGATGTTTAACAGGGTTCCTGGTTTGCCCGGGACGGCTCCTTTGATCAGGATCAGGTTGCGTTCGCTATCGATTTTGACCACGGACAGTTTGCGGATGGTCACTTGGGTGGCTCCGTATTGTCCGGCCATTCTCTTACCCGGAAAGACGCGGCCAGGGGTAGTACCGGCACCGGTGGAACCGGGGAGACGGTGGTTTTTGGAACCGTGGGTCATGTTACCGCGTTTGAAGTTATGGCGTTTTTGATAGCCGGAGAAACCTCGTCCGATGGTGGTTCCGGCCACATCGACTAAATCGCCTTCTTGGAAGATAGCGGCGGTAATTTCTTGGCCTAAAGTGTAAGCGGATGCGTCCTCGAGGCGGTATTCGATTAAATGCCGCAGGGGGGAGACACCGGCTTTGGCTAAATGACCGAGTAGCGGTTTGTTGAGGGCTTTTTCTTTGACGGTTTTGTATCCCACTTGAATGGATTCATAACCGTCGGTTTTTTTCGTTTTGACTTGGGTGACGGGACAGGGACCGGCTTGAACGACGGTGACGGGAATGGCGACTCCCGTTTTGTTGTCGAAGATTTGGGTCATGCCCAGTTTTGTACCGAGGATACCGATAGACACGGATTGTTCTCTTTATCTTTACTAGACGACAATCAAAAATAACGTGGCCGTGGCTATAGGAGCGAGAAAAATCTTTCCCGCTTTATCAGCCTGCCCAACTTGAATGACTTTTTTCGAGTTATTTAAGCTGGCATCCCGTTAGATTCGTAAGTAGGGCTAGACAGGGTTGCTGGTTCTGCCTAGATTGTTGCTGGTCTTTGTTTCTTCGGGACTTAAAGGGTTTATCTTCAGTATCCCGGCGAAGACCGAGCGGCCAAGGCGGTTCTGCTCGGCAGTGCCTTTAGCACCACCTAAGACCGATTTTGGCCACGATCAAACATTATATAATATTTATGACTTTTTAGGCAAGGGGTTTTTTCAGTCACAGGCAATGATCCTATCTAGTCTGGCTGAAGGAAGGGGTGACAATGAGGTTGAAGTCTAGGCTGGGTGCAGGGTCTAGGCTGTGGGGTTCTGGGAAAATCTCCCCCCTGTCACCCTTCAAATTGATTAACTTAATTCTCTCGTCTTCATTGCGGGGAAAGTCTCAAGGTTTTTCCCTACCCCCCACCCCCTGTCTCACTTTCAATCTGCTTGTCACCCCTTCAGGTTTCTGGCAATTTTTTAGCCAAAAAATTCGCAAAACTCTTTTATAGCAAGGCTTAAACTGATATTCAGCAGATTGCAATTATAGTATTTATCTTAATGGTGAGGTACAAAGTTTTTGTTTGGGGGAATCGGTCGTTGGTGGTCGCTATCAAATTAGGTTACACTGCTTAATGGGAATTGCTTTCAATGGGGGGGATGACAGCATTGTACTATCATCCCTTGTTTGGAGGTTAAATCGCTTGGAGGTCTTTTTCTCCGGTACGGATGCGGACGATCTGTTCCACGGGGGAGATAAAGATTTTACCGTCTCCGATTTCACCGGTACGGGCTGCCGAAATCAGCTTATCGACGACCATATCGACTTGCTTATCTTCGACGACGATCTCGATCTTGAGTTTTTGGAGAAATTCGACGGTGTACTCGGAACCGCGATAACGTTCCGATTGACCTTTCTGACGACCGAAACCTCTAACTTCGGAGACAGTCATCCCGACAATGCCCGCGTTAACTAGGGCGATTTTCACCTCTTCCAGTTTAAAGGGTCGGATAATCGCTTCTACTTTCTTCAAAATATCTATCTCCTCGTTGCGTGACGATACCTTCTTGGTGAATTAACTGTTAATTCTAAACGCAGAATCCCGACAATAGCGCTTAAAGTCATGATTTCTTCAATTATTGGCCTTGGCCACAGTCTTCTGTGGTGAAAAATTTCTAGGTGGGAATTGGCCCACCCGAAGCCATGAATAAACCAACTAGAGAGATAATCCCAACTGAAGACCGAAAACACCGTGAACTAGCAGTAAAATCAGGGCAATGCTGCCGATATAGGCGTGAATAGTCCGGAAAAGTTCTTTTTTACCGCCAGCGAAGCCAGTGAGGGATAATAATCCATTAAAAGCTAATAAACCGATCGCGATCGATCCTGTCCAGAAATGGCTGCTTTCGAGGATGGGATGTTTCTGCATGACTAGGGATAAAACACCGCCGGTGTAACCGAGAGCGATAAATAAAAACAGCCAAGGGGCGAGTTTGCGGTGATCAGCCCGATTTTTGGCTACTACTTCCCCATCTTGGCTTAAACGGCTTTGCCAACCGGCATAGGCAGTATAACTACCCATAACTAAAACCACAATCCCCATCATGACTGGATGTCCCCAATGAACGATCGGTTCGGGAGTTCCGAGACTGCGAAAGGCAGCGGCGATCGGCTCTAGCGCATCACTTAAACTTTGATTCATGTTTGTTACCTAACTTTACAAAACCCTTTTGCCTAAGATTTTAGCCGATCTCCGGACTGGAAAAACTGCGGTTAGCTGAAAAAATGTCAAGCCTTCGCTAAATTTCTTAACATTTCCGCTAGAGATGAGCGGAGAAATATAGAATAGAGTCAGGGGAGACTAGGGATCTCCACGGGGATTAGCCCCTAGGAGGGAGTTATGACTTATCTGCTCAAAGATCGGCGATCAGCAGGGAGACTATTAGCTAGTTACTTGACAGAATATACCAATAGTGCTGGGGTGCTAGTTTTGGCTTTGCCCCGGGGTGGGGTTCCGATCGCCTTTGAAATTGCCCAAAGGTTACACTTGCCTTTAGATCTGTGTTTGGTGCGAAAATTAGGTGTACCGGAGCGCAAAGAGTTAGCTTTTGGGGCGATCGGTCAAAATGGGGTGCGGGTAATCAATGAAAGTATCGTTGACGACTTGCACCTATCGGAGGCGATGATGGAACGGGTAGCAAAGGAAGAAATGCTCGAATTAGAGCGACGCGATCGCTTGTATCGAGGTGAACGCCCCTTTCCAGTTTTGACGGGAAAAACGATTATTCTAGTAGATGATGGGATCGCTACGGGAGCAACGATTAAAGCGGCGATTCTGACCCTTAAAGCTGGGAATCCCGCTGCTATTATTATTGCTGTTCCTGTTGCCCCACCGGAAGTCTGTGATCAATTAGAAAAATTAGTCGATCGAGTAATTTGCCTACATAAACCCTACGAATTGAGATCAATTTCTCTTTGGTACGAAGATTTTTCCCAAACCAGCGATGAGGAGGTGCAAACACTTTTAGCCAGCGTCGATAGTTCTTTGATTTCAGTTTAGGGAGATGGGGAGTGGGGAAGTGGGGAGAAGGGTGTGGGAAGACCACTTCGTGTGCGTTGCGGGGGGAGAATAAATAACAGCAATCTCCTGAATTCAGAAGTCAAAATTGAGACTTCTGAGTTCTAACTTTTGACTTCTACGGCATCGGTATCAACGGTATTGGTTGGGGAAGAAACTTCGGTTTGATTCTTGACTCCTCCTGGACGGCGAGTGCGATAATCAAGAACTAATCGCGATAATTCCGTGGTTAAAAGGGTGAGAACAATCCCATCATCAATCCAACCAATAATTGGGAAAACGTCAGGAGAAATATCGAGGGGGCTAAAAAGATAAACCATAGTTCCCAGAATGATAATCCAACGATATTTAGGGTGAGTAATTTTGCTGCTGTACCAGTTGTAAAAAGATTCAACAATCGGTTTCATTAATTTTTCCTCGCTGACTGGGATAATTTAATTTTGTCAGGTTGTCCCTGGGGCTGATAGTGCGGTTTTACCCACCATTAGGTAGGGTTGTCCCCGCTAATTATCCACCAAAAAAGCCCAGAAGAAAATTCACCTTTAGGGATGAGCCTGAAGTATTATTACTGGATGCTTAAGAGGGGAGATAGTGGCATCTTTTCCCCTATAATAGGCGATGACAAACTAATCAACCATCTGCCAGTTTAAGGAAAGATTAAGAGCATGACAGCAGAGAACTACACATCCGATGAATTAGCAACAGTTGCCAGTGCAGTCATGATTACCGGTATGGCGGTGGCGATGGTGGATGCGGGGATTATTTCCACGGCGATCGAGGCTGCCGCTTTAGGGAAAGAAGTGGCGGAGGCGGCCATAAATTATCCTAATAATGATATTATTCAGACGCTATTTTCTCAGGAAGCCGTAGAAAAAGCGCAAGTTAATCCCCCAGCAAAAATGGAGATCAAAGCAGCCGATTTGCAACCGGATACGGCAGTCGATACGGCGATCGATAAAATTAATGATGCTGTAGCGGTGTTGAGAGGGAAAGCAACGCCCGAAGATCTGCAAGAGTACAAGGAATTTATTTATAATTGTGCCGAGACAGTAGCGGCAGCGGCGGGTAGCGGTTTATTTGGCACTGGTAGTCCGAAAGTTAGCGAGAGGGAAACTGTGGCCCTAACTAAGCTAAAGGCAGCTTTAGAACTCTAATTTTTGAGTTATCGAGCCATTAAAACCTTGAGACCTTTGGCATAATTAATTTTTGGGGGTTCAAAAACGTCAAAAATAGGGATGATAGCAGTTATCTTAATGATGATGCTCGAAGGGCTGCCATGCCGTCTTAACCGGTAATTTTAGATAGGCAGGCAGCTTAACCGGGTATTCTAGGAAAGTGATCGGATTTCAGCCTTGAATCTATGGAAACCCTCTTTCATCTAGTTACTTTTGCCTTTGTCTTCGCTTTTGGTGCCTCGGTGGGCAGTTTTTTAAACGTGGTCATCTATAGATTACCTCAGGGGATATCTCTAGTTTATCCTCCTTCCCACTGTCCGAAATGTCACCATAGGTTGGGTAAAAGCGAGAATATACCCGTTTTCGGCTGGTTATGGCTGGGGGGTCGCTGTCGCTGGTGTAAAACCCCGATTTCTGTCCGTTATCCAGCGATCGAAACTTTTACCGGTTTATTATTTTGTCTGGTTTTAGGAGATTTTAGCTTTTCTTGGCAGACCCTCGGCTATTGGATTCTCCTCAGTTGGTTATTAGCTTTAGCTTTGATTGATTTTGACACGATGACGCTTCCTAACTCCCTCACCCAATCGGGATTAGTTTTAGGGATAGTTTTTCAAACTCTTTTAGGTTGGCAAAATAATCAAAGTGTTATCTATCTCTTTTCAGCGATCGCTAGTGCGGTTTTAGGAGTCTGGTTATTTGATCTGGTCCGGTGGGGGGGGAGTTTTGCCCTCAGACAACAGGCCATGGGGGGAGGAGATGCGAAATTAGCGGCCATGATCGGTGCTTGGTTAGGATGGCAAGCATTATTAGTCACCGCTTTTCTGGCCTGCGCTATCGGGGCGGTAATCGGTATGACGGGCATTTTTATGGGTAAAATGGCAAAAAGACAAGCTATACCCTTCGGTCCATTTCTTGCCCTCGGCGCTCTGATGAGTGTATTTTGGAGTGATAAGATCATCTCAGCCTATCAAACCATTTTTTTCCCTTTGTTGTAAAAAAGTTATCCTGTAATTAAATCTTGATACAATAGTCTTCCGTGTCTTGGATCACCATTAGAACAACCCCCAGTAGTTGGGAAGCCGATTGGCTACAGGAAATGCTCAAAGCTCACGACATCCCCAGTCGCGTTATCGCTATTGGCCCTGGTATTTATTGCGGCCAGGGGCATCAGGCCGCCCTACAAGTCCGTCCCCAAGATCGCTGGACAGCACTTTTGTTATTAAGTCCTCTAGAAGAAAGTCGATAAATTATCTTTATTTTAAACTATGTCTCTATTTGATTGGTTTGCAAATCGCCAAAAAACAGAACCCAAGGTTCAACAACAACAGGAACGAGAAATAGCCGATGGTTTATGGACAAAATGCCCAAATTGCGGCGTTTTGTCCTATACCAAGGATTTATTAGCTAATCAACTGGTTTGTGTCGATTGCGGTCATCATAATCGGGTGGAAAGTGAAGAAAGAATTCGCCAGTTAGTGGATGCTAATACTTGGAATTGCCTTGATGAACAGATTCGACCGACGGATCCCCTCAAATTTCGCGATCGGAAAAGCTATAGCGATCGCCTGCGAGAAACCCAAGAAAAAACTGGTCTGACGGATGCTGTCCAGACGGGAACGGGGACGATCGATGGTTTACCCTTAGCTTTAGGGGTGATGGACTTCCGTTTTATGGGGGGTAGCATGGGATCGGTGGTGGGAGAAAAACTCTGTCGTTTGACGGAACGAGCTACCGATGAAAGTTTACCCCTGGTGATCATCTGCGCTTCTGGTGGGGCGAGAATGCAGGAGGGAATGTTAAGTTTAATGCAGATGGCTAAGATTTCTGGCGCTCTTAACCGGCATCGGGAAGCAAAGTTACTTTATATTCCTGTCTTGACTAATCCCACCACGGGAGGAGTCACGGCCAGTTTTGCCATGTTGGGAGATATTATTATCGCCGAACCAAAGGCTACTATCGGTTTTGCTGGTAAACGGGTAATTGAACAGACTTTGCGCGAGAAATTGCCGGAAGGTTTCCAAACATCGGAATACTTATTAAAACACGGGTTTGTCGATGCGATCGTTCCCCGTACCCATCTCAAGAAAACCCTCGCTCAATTAATTAGTTTACATCAGCCCTTTTTCCCCTTGTTATCCCCCCTCAACAGTCATCATCACCACAGTCAGCCGGAGTTAATCCCTCTTAAAACAGCCCAGGGACAAACAACAGTTTAATCTTTGTAAGACAGCACTGGAGTCGCCAGTCCGAGCATTTGTACTAAAATTTTTCTGATCAGTGGTTTCAATGTAGTACAGCCCACACTTAACCAGGTTGACAGTGATCGCAAAGTCCAAAAAATTCGAGAGTATGGTAATAAACCTTGAATTGGTGGGATTTTTCGAGTTTTTCTTCCAATTCGTGAACGGGACACTCATTAAAGACGATAGACCGACCGCAATGAATACAGGTAAGATGGTGTTGATCCTGCTGAAGGGAACTGTAGAGGGATTCTCCTGTGGCTAGGGTTCTCACCTGCACTGCACCCTGTAATTTTAGGGATTCTAGGGCGCGGTAAACAGTGGCTAACCCCATATTTTGGTCACGCTGACGGAGTTCCACAAACAATTCTTGAGCGGATACTGCCCGATTTAAGGTTTTGAGTAAGTGGATAATGCGCTCTTGCGATCGGGTGCGTTGGGATTTCATATCAAAAAGGTCAGCGATCAAAGTTAATTCTATGCCAAAAAATTATCAGTGCTTTATTTATGTTACCCTGCGTCCCTCGGTTCTCGATCCGGCGGGTACAGCGGTAGAGTCGGGATTAAAACAATTGGGTTATGATACTGTAGCTGGGGTGCGAATTGGTAAGTATATTGAGCTTACCGTGACAGCAGCGGATGAGATCAGCGCTCGCGAACAATTGGATCAAATGTGCGATCAACTACTGGCTAATCCTGTGATTGAAAATTATCGCTTTGATTTGCATTGTCAGTAGATAGGGGATAGGGAAATGGGGAAATGGGGAAATGGGGAAATTCAACTAATACCCTAACACCCTAACACCCTAACACCCTAACACCCATCTGATGAGAGCTTTCTGCACAATGAATTAACCAAGTTAAAAATTATGAAGTTTGGGATTATTGTTTTCCCGGGATCGAATTGCGATCGAGATGTGGCAACGGTGACGGAGGGGATTTTTCAGCAACCTACCCGCTATATTTGGCATCAAGAGACGGATTTAGGGGATGTGGATGTGATTGTGGTGCCGGGGGGATTTAGTTACGGCGATTATTTGCGCTGTGGTGCGATCGCTAGATTTTCGCCAGCGATGAAAACTGTCCGAGAAGAAGCCGAAAAAGGTAAATTAGTTTTAGGTATCTGTAACGGGTTTCAGGTATTAACGGAAATTGGGCTGCTACCCGGTGCCTTAATTCGTAATCGCGATTTACATTTTATTTGCGATCGAGTGCCAGTAAAAGTGGAAAATAATCAATCTGTCTGGACGCGGGGTTATCAACCGCAACAGGTACTTAATTTGCCCATTGCTCACGGGGAAGGGCGTTATTATGCCGCAGAAGATACGTTAAAATCTCTGGAGGATAACGGACAAATTCTCTTTCGTTACTGTACTCCCACAGGAGAGGTAAATGAGTCGGGAAATCCCAACGGTTCGTTAAATAATATTGCAGGAATTACCAATAAAGCAGGAAATGTGCTAGGAATGATGCCTCATCCCGAACGCGCCGCCGATCGGATGCTCAATTTGACCGATGGTAGTCTATTATTTCGGGAGTTGATCAATTGTTGATGACTAGACCTCTTGTAAAAATCAAAAATTGTTGTTAGGGTTAGGAGTCAGTAGTCAGTAGTCAGTAGTCAGGAGAATTAAAAATGAATAATAATCAATTAAATGGTCTATTTACCGACTTTAGGCAATTTAATCCTTATTTTTGCCCTTTTTCAACCCTCAAGTAGTTGGGTTTTTGGGGTTTTGGGGTTTTAGTTGAAATTTCCCTGATAACTGATAACTTACCCACTGATAACTGATAACTGATAACTGATAACTGATAATCCTGTGGCTGTTTTAAAAGATAATCGGGCTACTGTCCAAAAAGTTCTCTGGATCACCCTGCTGCTGAATATGTTGGTTATGGCGATCAAAGCGGGGGTGGGTTTGAGAATTAGTTCTTTGAGTCTGCAAGCGGATGCTCTCCATAGTGTCACCGATAGTGCGAATAATGTCTTGGGACTGATAGCGATGCGGTTTTCCTCTCCCTATCCCGATCGAGATCATCCCTACGGACATCTGAAATACGAAGCGATCGGAGCTTTAGCGATCGCCGCCTTTTTGGGGATTGCCTGTTTTGAAATCTTGCAAGGGGCGATCATGCGTATTATCAAAGGAGGAAAACCCGTCGAGATTGCAGGTTCTGAATTATGGCTATTAATTATCGTTTTAGGAGTGAATATTTTTGTCACCTACTATGAGAGATCGGTGGGGCAGCGTGTCGGTAGTGTGATTTTGATTGCCGATGCTCGTCATACCATGAGTGATGTGTGGGTGACAATTACAGTTTTATTGGGGTTAGTTGGGGTTTGGGTGGGCAATACGGCTAATATTCCCCAATTACAATGGTTAGATGTGATTTTGTCCTTTCCTGTCGCTTTTTTGGTGTTTAGCAGTGGTTGGAAAGTCCTCAAGGAGAATTTACCTTTGTTAGTGGATGAAATGGCGATCGCTCCTGAAGTGATTCATCAAATTGTCCTGGAGGTGCCGGGGGTGCTTAATTGTCATGCGATCGCGTCTCGGGGAGTGGTGGGAAGACAGGTATTTATAGAAATGCACCTAGTTGTCTCCGCTCAAGATGTGGAAACTGCTCACGCAATCACGGAAGCGGTGGAAGCAAGATTAACCCAACAATTTAGCCCTGTGAGAATTTTAATTCACGTTGAACCGCCGGATTATCACTCTGATCGGATCACTTTTGATGAAGAAGTGTGAAGCAAAAAGGCCTAAAATAAGTAGCGAACTTTTGCTAGAGGTGGCCATGGCGACAGAAAATCAAGCTAGAAGCATAGTAATTACTGGTGGAGCAGGATTTATCGGCTCGAATTTTGTTCATCATTGGTGCGAGAATTATCCTGAGGATCGTGTAATTGTTCTTGATGCTCTTACCTATGCGGGCAATTTGAATAATTTAGGGACACTGAAAGATAGAAAGAATTTCCGTTTTCTGCAAGGGGATATCTGCGATCGAGCTTTAGTTGATCAATTATTTGCTAGTGAAAATATCGATACAGTTGCCCATTTTGCCGCCGAATCCCATGTGGATCGATCGATTCTTGGTCCTGGAGCTTTTGTGCAAACTAATGTGGTGGGAACTTTTACTCTATTAGAAAGTTTTCGGCAACATTGGTTAAGTAATTATCAACCCGATCACTATCGTTTTCTGCACGTTTCCACCGATGAGGTTTATGGCAGTTTAGGAGTAGATGATCCAGCTTTTACCGAAACTACTCCCTATGCTCCTAATAGTCCCTATTCTGCCTCAAAAGCGGGGAGTGATCATCTAGCGAGAGCTTATTTTCATACCTACGGAATGCCGACAATTATTACTAATTGTTCTAATAATTATGGTTCCTATCATTTTCCCGAAAAGTTAATTCCTTTGATGTGTATTAATATTCTTTTGGGTAAACCTTTACCCGTTTATGGTGATGGTCAAAATGTTCGAGATTGGTTATATGTGCGGGATCATTGTCAAGCTTTAGATACAGTTATTCACAAAGGCAAAGCAGGAGAAACCTATAATATTGGCGGAAATAATGAGGTAAAAAATATCGATTTAGTCAGGATGTTATGTGAGTTAATGGATGAATTAGCTCCCGATTTACCCGTGAAACCCGCTCGGAATTTAATTACTTTTGTCAAGGATCGCCTCGGACATGATCGCCGGTATGCTATTGATGCCAGTAAAATTCGCACTGAATTAGGTTGGCAACCTCAAGAAACGGTAGAGGGGGGATTAAGAAAAACCATTCAATGGTATCTCGATCATCGGGATTGGTGGCAACCTTTGTTATCCAAAGAATATCAAGAGTATTATGGGAAAGTTTACGGTTAGAGAAGGGTAAAAAATCTAATCTTAATTTTGGGTGTGTTAGCGAAAACTAACACACTTATTACTTTAGCTAGATTAATATTTTAATTGTCAGTGATTAAGATCACAGGAAAATCTCAAAAAAATAGTTAGCTTTGAGAGATAATAGGAGCAGAGCAGACTAAGACTGGCAATCTTTACTTTTTATTAGCAGCAACCATGGCTTATAAAAGAAATTATCGCCGCCGCAAGAATCGGCCATCGGGAAGGACAATTCCAGGAATTTTCATCTTTTTAGTTTTAATGTCCGTTGGGATGGCATTTAAAAACCAAAGTTCTCAACTGCTCAGGAATTTTCAATCATTTAAACCGGCAAATGACTTAATTTATAATACTAATAATCTGCAACTTTCTCAGCCAATTATTCCAGGGAATAATCCCCAAGTTAGACAGGGAAATTATCAAAATATTGATCGTCTAGCTCGCAGCATCAATTACCAAGGAAATTCTCTATCAGAATTAGCAACAATTCTATCTAAATATACCAAAACAGAAGCGGAAAAAGCCCGCATTATTTACGTTTGGATTACCCATAATATTACCTACGATGTGGCAAGTTTTTTAAGGGGTAATTACGGTGATGCTAGTCCTTATACTGTCCTCAAAAATCGTTTAGCTGTCTGTTCAGGTTATGCCAATCTTTATCAAGCTTTAGCAGAAAAAATGGGATTAAAATCAGCGGTTGTTATCGGTTATGCAAAAGGATTAGGCTATCTAGTGGGCAATTCTAGTGATGCTAACCATGCTTGGAATACTGTGAGAATTAATAATGCTTGGTATCTAATTGATGCAACTTGGGGTGCGGGAGTAGTCAATAACAATCAATTTCAACGGCAATTTAATCCTCATTATTTTGCTACTCCACCCGCACAATTAATTTATAGTCATTTTCCCGAACAAACCCAGTGGCAATTATTCCCGAAAGTTTATAGAAAACCACAATTTGATTCTTGGCCGATTGTGACATCACAATTTTTTCGAGATGGTATAAAATTAGTCAATCACAAAAGTTATGATATCCAGTCTTCAGGAATGACAGAAGTTATTTTACAAGTTCCTAATCACACCCAGATTTCTGCTCAATTGCAACAAAATAATTTACCTATCAATAGCCATTTACCCTTAATTCAAAGAGTCAATGGACAAGCAATAATTCAAGTTTCCTTTCCCCAAACTGGCACTTATGATTTGATGGTTTTCTCTAAAAATAAATCCGATCAAAATAACTTTAATCATGCTTTATCCTATCGAATTACCAGCAATGCTAGGGGTGTCCCTATCCCGAAAACCTTTGCTACTTTTGAAGAAAATAATGCCTATCTTTATAGTCCCACAATAGCCAAATTAACTAAGAATCAATTGGCAAATTTTAAAATAGAAGTACCCAATGCTTTAGCTGTGGTTATCATCGATCAATCATCGGGTAACTGGACTCCTTTAGCTAAGTCAGGTAATTTATTTTTCGGTAATGTTAAAGTTGGTTCAGGAAAGATAACTATCGCTGGCAAGTTTACCGAGGGTAATAACTATGCTAGTTTAGTTGAGTACGAGTAATTTGTCTTTGAGTCATTAAGGAGCAAAAGAATGAATTTTGATACTTTTAACAACTCTCGAAAAATCATTATCGAAGATGATAATAGTGTATTGATGTTTGAAGATGAAGAAGTTATTTTAGTGAGAAAATTTAGGGAAAAAATCCAAGCAGATTTTTTAAACTATATCGGCAAATATACTTCCCATGGAAGACTACGAACAGATATGCAAGATAGTTCTTCTCTATTTGGTCAAATTAATAAAATTGAATGGGTTCATTATCCGAGTGAAGGGAAGGATTGTAAATTATTAATAGTGGGGGAGAAAGACTGGAGAACAGGAAAAGTTAAAACTTATGGAGAATGTACTTTTTCTAGTGTTTTAGAAAAACTTTCAAAAAGTCCGTATATACATCGTAATTCTAGTGAAGATGGTATTTTATTTCAAGAAATCAGAAATCAAGGCTTTAACGATTTCAACGAAACTCGTCAAATAAAAATTACCCTAGAATTTATTCCCGAAGAAAGCACAATTGAGCAAGAACCAGAATCACCCCTAGAGGAAATTCGGCAAATGCTGCGAGAAAATCCAGAAAAAACTAACTTCAATTCCTGAAAACCTAATTAGGTAATGAGGAAAATAAATTAAAGCAATCTCCTGTCTCCTGCTGTAATTATCATGGCAAAAACTCCGAGAATACCGATTCCGATCGAAGTGAGAAAATATGTTTATCAAAGGGATAATTATCAGTGTCAGAGTTGCGGTAAACCCGAAAAATTAGCCCAACTTTCCATAGATCATATCATTCCCTTGGCTTTAGGTGGCAGTAACGACATTAGTAACCTGCAAACCCTTTGTTTATGCTGTAATCGCCGCAAAAAAGACCATTTAGACCCTCGTTTTCGGCGTTATTTTCAATAATAGCCAATGGCTGCCGACCCTTTCCTCGATCGCCACTTGTGGAAATACCGCCGGGATGAGTTAGAATCGGAAAGAAGAATTTTTGAGTAACCATGATCAAATTACGTCTAAAACGCTTTGGTAAAAAACGCGAAGCCAGTTATCGTATCGTTGCGGCCGTTAGCACCAGTCGTCGCGATGGTCGTCCCCTAGAGGAATTAGGATTTTACAATCCCCGCACCGATGAAGTGCGTCTGGATGAAGAAGGAATCATCCGACGCTTACAACAAGGCGCGCAACCGACGGACACCGTGCGCAGCATTCTCACCAAACAGAAAATTTTCGAGAAAATCAATGCCTAGTACCCCCAATTATCTCGAACTGGTGAAATTTATTATCGAGCCGTTTTTGGAAGATCCGGCCAGTCTGAGATTGGATATCGAGCGCTGTAAGGAAAATGAACGTCTTTGGCTGCGTGTAGCCTTCGATGATGCCGATAAAGGCAAAGTTTACGGCCGGGGAGGACGCAATTTACAGGCGATTAGAACTACCCTAGAAATGGCGGCCGCGAGTGCGGGTCGTTCTCTTTATCTAGAAGTCTATGCGGCCGAAAATGAAGGCGAACAGCGCCGCACCCGTCGTTCTAATGGTAACTTTGAAGGTACGGAAAGAAGACCGAGTAATCGACGACCACCCGCACCCCGGCAGCTCAACAACTAACGAGGGATTTTAGGAAAACAGGGAAGGGGTTTCATCCTCGACCCTCTCCAGTTGCTCTAATTGCTGCCAAACTTTGGCGAGTAAAGTGGTTAATCCGGCTCCTGTCACGGCGGAAATAGTCAAAATCTCGGCATTGGTTATTTTAGCAAACTGCTTTTGATAGTTATCTATCGTTTCCTCGTCCACAGCATCAATTTTGTTGAAAACCAGTATTTGCGATCGCTTTTCTAAGCCTCGACCATAGGCGGCTAATTCCCCTTGGATAATTTGATAATCGGCGATCGGGTCTTCTGCTGTCAAGGAGACAAGATGAATTAACAGGCGTGTGCGTTCGATATGGCGCAAAAATTCGTGTCCTAGGCCGATTCCTCGGTGCGCTCCCTCGATTAATCCTGGAATATCGGCGAATACCGTCCCGTCTCCTGTGGGTTTGCGTACCACTCCCAAGTTAGGGATAAGAGTCGTAAAGGGATAATCGGCGATTTTGGGACGAGCAGAGGAAACGGCGGAGATTAGGGTGGATTTTCCCGCATTGGGCAGCCCGATCAGTCCCACTTCCGCTAATAACTTCAATTCTAGGCGTAAATGGCGTTTTTCTCCGTCTAAACCGGGTAAAGCGTATTCGGGTGCGCGGTTATTATTGCTTAAAAAGTGGCGGTTGCCTAATCCCCCTTTTCCTCCGGCAGCGACGATTAAAGTCTGTTCGGGAGTGACCAAATCGCCGATAATTTCCTCGCTATCGAGATCGTAAACTGCTGTACCACAGGGAACTTTAATAATGCGATCGCTACCGTTGGCTCCGGTGCAGTTGTTCGGACCGCCCCGTTTACCGTCATCGGCCTTAAAATAGCGACTATACTGGAAATCTAGCAGGGTTTGCAGGTTCTGAGTCGCCACAAAAATCACCGAACCACCTTTTCCCCCATTACCTCCGGCCGGACCGCCGGCGGGGACGTATTTTTCCCGACGGAAAGCGACGATTCCATCACCTCCCTTACCCCCTTCCACTTCTATTTCGGCGCGATCAATAAACTGCATAAGATTAAGTAGTTAAAGTGAAAAAATGATCAAGCTTAAAGCTGTTATAGGTTAATATCTTGCCAATTTAAAGCTTCTGCGAATCCCTGAAAATGTTTGACATTGGTAGTAGCGATGACTAGATAACGGCTCGGATATTGTTTTTTTAATAACTGCCAATGAGCAAGAATAATAATATCTACGTCAATACAGGGTAAGCGCATCTTAACAATTCTTGACAAAATCAACTTTATGTGATTTGCTTACCCAGAGAGCGATTCAGGCATATTTGAGGAGAATTGGCCATCTCAATTGTTAAGCAAAAATCGACCAAATGTGAATATTTCGTAACTATTCTGATTGACTGGTATCACTTGAAATGCCCACACAGCAAGCGGTTCACAAAATTGGCTAATTGTCAATAGCGTTTGAGATGCTCTCACCCTGGGGGCAAAACCTTTACCCATGAGCTATTTCCTCGTTAATTTTCATGAACAACAGTGAGACTAAGGCTTAATTATAAATTATACAGAGGTAGCAGCGGCTAAGTCTGGGTACTGGCGGTGCGGGACGGTGCTATGTGCTATGGCGATTTCACTACCCTATTCAGAAATCTTTGTCAAGTACAATTTATACCAAATTAGATGAGCTTACCCTGATAATTTATCTATCTCTTTATACTAAACTAATGTGTATTAAGCCAGTGGCTTGCTTGTTCTACAAATACTGTGGCGTATTCTAAGGCAATTTGTGTTTGTTCCCTAGTTATTTCAATAACTTGATCATAAACCCCAACTAAGTAGAGACCCGTAGTTTTTCCTCCTCAGATTTAAGGTGGGATTTGACCCATAAGCGATCAGCCAAAACAAGAGGAAAAGCATTAATCGTTTGCTGAAAAGTAGAAACCCGAGCAATAAGCTCCGCTTCGCTGTTATGGCAGGTGTGATAAGTAACATCTTCACGCAACCATTGCCAGAGATGCTCAACAGGCATGAACATCGGATTTTATAGTCATTTCAAATAAGTGTGAGACGAGGGAAAAATAAGGTAAAATAAAGAGAAACGAGCAACCCATATAGAAAAATGTCTTATAGCCTAGACTTGAGAAAAAAAGTAATCGATTATGTAGAGAATGGGGGAAGCATAACCAAAGCCGCCGCTCTATTTAATATAGGAAGAGCGACGATATATAGATGGCTAGGTAGGGAAAAACTGGAAGCAACAAAGGTAAAACACCGTCAGAGAAAGCTGGACTGTAAAGCACTGTCAAAAGATGTCCAAGAAAATCCCGAGGCAAGATTAAGAGACAGAGCCGAGAAGTTTGGAGTGAGACCAAGTGCCATTTGCTATGCCTTAAAAAAAATGAAAATTACCAGAAAAAAGAAGGAACTTCGTTATAGAGAAAGAAACCGAGAAGAAAGAATGAAATACTACAGAGTGCTGAGAGAATTGATTAAAACATATGGAAGTGAAAGCCTTGTATTCATTGATGAGTCAGGGTTTGAAGAATTTCAAGCCTGCCTTTATGCTTGGTCAAAAAAAGGGAAGAAAGTATTGGGAGATAGACAAGGAAAACGAGGAAAAAGAGAAAACCTTGTCGCTGGGAGAAGAAAGGGAAAAAAAGACTTTATTGCACCGATGGTATTTACGAGAAGCCTGAATGCCGAAGGTTTTGAAGGGTGGTTATCTTTATATTTATTGCCCTCTCGCGCCCATAACATCAGTATTAATTATGGATAAGGCACCAATTCATCGGAAGACAGTCATTAAACAACTGGTAGAAGAAGCAGGTCATCAGGTAGTGTTTTTGCCAAAATACTCTCCTGATTTAAATGATATCGAACATGATTTTAGTGCATTAAAGAGGGCAAGAATGTATGCTCCTGTGGGGACACCCCTTGATGAAATTATTCGTACTTATTGTGTCGCCTAGTGTCTCGTTCTTATTTGAAATAACTATATAAGCAGATAAACCTTGTAAAGAGATGTCCAGAGCCTCGGCTGCTTCCTTGACAATCCCAGCGCGATGATAAGAGGCCCCATCCCAAATCACGGTCATTTCATGAACGCAAAGCGCTCGCTACGCGAGATCGGGAAACTCGGTTCGCAGATGTTTGAGCACATCAATCGTGTTAAATTTCTCGGCTTTCTCCTAGGGAAAAATGCGAACCTGACCCAAGTTGTAGATATAAACACCATAAAAAGATACCTTTCTGAGTCCGGGGGAACTGGAACTAACCCAAGCTCTCTCCCCTTTAACCGTCCAACCATAACCTTCATCCGTATCGAGATGAATATCTGAACTTCCCCCATACATATATACCATAATAGCCGAAAACCCTTATCCATCAATGGATATAGCCCTTAACTTTTCTTAATGTACCCATGTAATTTGTAACATTTCTTAATGGATAAAAATTCTCTCCATTTGCTAGAATGGTAGTCATGTATATAGAAAAAGTTCCTAACCGTAATTCCCCCCCCGCCGTTCTTCTTCGGGAGTCCTACCGAGAAGGAGATCAAGTCAAAAAAAGAACCCTGGCCAATCTCTCAAAATTACCCGATGATATTATCGACAATCTGAAACTGGCTCTTAAAGGGGCAACACTGTCCATGACTGAAGGCATTCCCAATCATTTTGTAGTGTTTAGAAGTCTTCCTCATGGTCATGTGTTGGCTATTTTAGTGTCGATTAATAATTTTGGTGTTGTTTTTATTTTGTCGATAATATCATCGGTTATTTTTGAGAGATGGGCCTGGGTTATTTTTTTGACTTGATCTCCTTCTCGGTAGGACTCCCGAAGAAGAACAGCGGGGGGGGAATTACGGTTAGGAACTTTTTCTATGTACATGACTACCATTCTAGCAAATGGAGAGAATTCTTGTCCATTAAGAAATGTTACAAATTACATGGGTACATTAAGAAAAGTTAAGGGCTATATCCATTGATGGAT
>NZ_JAPZSR010000242.1:0-2458 GCF_027531875.1 Microcystis sp. LE19-84.1B
TTTTGAGAGAATCGTGCTTCAAAACCTTGCGTCTTCATCGGCCCGCGTCCCGTAGGGGCGAAGCATTCGGGCAATAACCTATCGGTGAAACCGGAGATTTTCTATCCGAATGCTTCGCCCGTACTTTTTCAGCAGACCCTAATTGGATTTGGTTGGGTTTAAACCGATACTAAACCGCCAGCGGCCTGGTATCTAGCGCGAGCTTTGCGCCATGATTGTTGCGCTTGGATAGTTTTGCGACGGTCATCCCCTTTACTGGCTTCATCGAGACGGGTTTGGGCCTGTTCGTATTCGGTGCGAGCTTTTTCCTTATCGATTTTTGAGCCTAATTCCGCCCCGTTAACGAGGACTTTGATCTCATTATTTTCGACTTCGGCAAAACCGCCCAAAACTGCGATATTTTCCCAGTCTTTCCCCGGTCGAATTCGCATTACGCCAATATTCAGGGCAGTTAATAAAGGAGCGTGACCGCTAAGAATACCTAATTGTCCCGTGGAACTGGGTAGGATTACTTCTTCAGCCACGTTATCCCAGACAATGCGATCGGGTGTAATAACCCGTACTGTAATGCTCATTGGTGATAATAACGATAATTTTGGCAGATTTCTGGGTTTAGTAACCGCGTTTAGCGGTTACTACTGACTTTTAATTAGCCTTTTTTGAGTTTTGCGCCTTTAGCGATCGCTTCATCGATACTGCCGACCATATAGAACGCTTGTTCGGGTAAGCTATCGAGTTCACCTTTGAGGATCATCTGGAAGCCTTTGATCGTATCAGCGAGGGTAACGTATTTACCCGGAGAACCGGTGAACACTTCGGCCACGAAGAAAGGTTGCGAGAGGAAACGCTCAATTTTACGAGCGCGGTCAACGGTGAGACGATCTTCTTCCGATAATTCGTCTAAACCGAGAATAGCGATGATGTCCTGTAACTCTTTATAGCGTTGCAGGGTAGATTGGACGGCGCGAGCGGTGCCGTAGTGTTCATCACCGACGATATCAGCTTGGAGCATGGTGCTGGTGGAACCGAGGGGATCTACCGCCGGATAGATACCTTTGGAAGCCAGACCCCGGGATAGTACAGTAGTTCCGTCCAAGTGAGCGAAGGTAGTGGCAGGAGCGGGGTCAGTCAAGTCATCCGCGGGTACATAGACCGCTTGGATGGAAGTGATCGATCCCTCTTTGGTGGAGGTAATCCGCTCTTGCAGGTCGCCTACGTCCGTGCCGAGGGTGGGTTGGTATCCTACCGCAGAAGGCATCCGACCGAGGAGCGCCGATACTTCCGAACCAGCTTGCACGAAACGGAAGATATTATCGACAAATAAGAGTACGTCTTGCTTGTTGACATCGCGGAAATATTCGGCCATGGTCAAAGCGGAGAGACCGACGCGCATTCTCGCTCCGGGGGGTTCGTTCATCTGACCGTAAACGAGGGCGATTTTCGATTCTTCGGGGTTATCAGCGTTGATTACCTTCGATTCGATCATCTCGTTGTAGAGGTCGTTTCCTTCGCGGGTTCTTTCACCCACACCGCCAAAAACCGAGACACCCCCGTGTTGAATGGCGATATTGTTGATTAATTCCATCATAATGACGGTTTTGCCCACACCAGCACCCCCAAAGAGGCCGATTTTACCACCTTGACGGTAGGGGGTGAGCAGGTCAATCACCTTGATACCGGTTTCAAAAACCGTCGGTGTCACTTCAAGATCGACTAATTTGGGAGCGGGACGGTGAATAGGAGAGGTTTCGGTGACGTTAACCGGTCCTTTTTCGTCCACGGGTTCACCAAGAACGTTAAAAATCCGACCGAGGGTGCATTTACCCACGGGAACGCTAATCGCTGCGCCGGTGTCCACGATATCCATACCGCGCACTAAACCATCGGTGGTACTCATGGCAACGGCACGCACTTGGTTGTCACCGAGTAACTGTTGTACTTCACAAGTAACGGATAAATTTTGACCGGCGGAGTTAGTTCCTTTTACGGTTAAGGCATTATAAATACGGGGCAGGTTGCCACTGGGAAATTCGGCATCGATGACCGGACCGATGATCTGGACGATTTTACCAACGTTAGTTTCTGTTGTCGCTACCATTGTTTATGTCTACTCTGGGTTTTAGCTGATAACTCCCACAAGGGGAAAGTCTTAATTTTTTGTAAAATTAGCCAATACTCAGCTTATCACGCTAGGGGATCAGATCAGTTATTTTCGCTATCAGCCCTCAGCAGTCGGTCGTCAGGAGACTCGGAGACGGGAGATTATTTTATTTGTTCCCCCCGCTTCCCGCTTCCCGCTCCCTGCTTGACAAACACAGGGGTTAACCACAGAAACCAAAAACCTACCTAAAGCTTTTTAAAGCTACTCATTTCTGTAGCTACATAACTAAAATAAGTAACTTTGACCACCGATAGATTTTAAGAACGTTATCAGGTATAATCAAGATATGAAGCTAGT